>NZ_DFME01000022.1:0-1541 GCF_002375605.1 Hyphomonas sp. UBA3601
ATATGCGCACCATCATGGCGCGCATATCCCGCTGGATATGGCGCACGTGAAAGGTGAGGATCACGACCTGTAGCCAGATCCAGAACCGGTACGGCCGCAGGTGCGGCGGCAGGTTTCGCAAAGTGGCGAAGGCGTCATCCATGCTCTGATTATACCTCCGCCTGCGGAGGGGGAGGACAAGTCTTTTTGTTAACCCTGTTTTTATTGCATTTTTGTGACGAAAATAGGGGGTAAACTGTCATAAAACTCATACCGAACGCACTTAAGGGCGGGCATCATGACCCGTGCCAATCCTCGCCCTGATTATCGTTCGATCTTCATCTCCGATGTGCATCTCGGCAGTGCCGGATGCCAGGCCGATGCGCTGTGCGCCTTCATGAAGACGCATACATCCGAGCAGCTCTATCTGGTGGGCGACATCATTGATGGCTGGCGGATGCGCAAGAAATGGTACTGGCCGCAATCACACACGAACGTCATCCGCCGTATCCTGACGGCTGCGAAGCGCGGCACGGACGTGACCTATATCATCGGGAACCATGACGAGTTCCTGCGCGCCTTCCTGCAGTTCCGGCTCGCCTTTGGCGACATCAAGGTGAAGAACCGCGCCGTGCATGAGGGCGAAGATGGCAAGCGCTATCTGGTCGTACATGGCGACATGTTTGACGGCATGATGCGGGCCGACCGCAAATGGATCATGCATCTGGGCGATCATGCCTATAATTTCCTGCTCTGGACCAATACGAAGCTGAACGCGATCCGTCGCTGGTTCGGTATGCCGTACTGGTCGCTGTCACAGGCCCTGAAAAAGCGCACCAAGCGGGCGCTGAACCATATCCATAATTTCGAGGGCCATGTGGCGGATTATTGTCGTCGCAAGGAATTCGACGGCGCGATCTGTGGTCACATCCATGTCGCCGAAATGCGCGACATTGACGGCATCACCTACATGAATGATGGCGACTGGGTAGAGAGCTGCACGGCCCTCGTCGAGCATCATGACGGACGCTGGGAACTGCTCCACTTCCAGCCGCATGTGGTGAACGAAAAAGCGCCGGTCGCAGAGCTGGTCCGCGCCGAGGCGATGGCCTGATCCATCCTATCCCAAAAACGGTTTCAAACTGGCGCTGAGGCGGCGGCGGGCCTGGAATTGGCCGAGGAGCCAGAGCAAGCCGATTGAGACCAGTAGGGCGAGGATCACGGTCAGGGTGACGCGCAACTCGGTCGGGATGTCCGTCAGACCGGTACGGCGCAGCAGAACGCCAGTCAGGTGGCGGACGGGCTCGTGCACACAATAGAGCGGAAACGAGATCAGGCCGAGACGCTCGCAGACCCCGGTAAGCCAGAGGCTGCCCGGCTGGACGCGCGCGCCGATCAGGATGAGCAGCGGGCAGAGCAGGCCGATGGCGATAAACTGATAGGCGCCTTTTGCGTAGACGGGAAACATCAGGATGCCGAGTGTTACCGCGAATGCGATCAGCGTGGGCATCAGGCCTGTAAAGCGTGGCAGGTATCGGGCCACCGGGCCGGCAGGATTCTGG
>NZ_DFME01000022.1:1673-3657 GCF_002375605.1 Hyphomonas sp. UBA3601
GGCAGGATTCTGGACCAGCCGGTAGATGATGATCCCGGCGAGGAAGGCCGAGAAAACGCGCGGAAAGCCGAAGAAGAAGGTCTGATGGCTCCAGCCGACATTGGCGGTCAGGCCATTGCCGGACAAGCGGGCCAGCGCGAGACAGCAAAACAGGTAGAGCGAGAAGGCGGCAAGGCAGGTGCCGACCAGTCGCCATTTCGGCAGGCGCGCAATCCAGATGAAGGCGATGCTGGCGACAAATTCGTAGAAGATCGACCAGAGCGGCGGATTGGACGGGAAGAGTTCCAGCGTGCCATTCGCAGGGATCTCGTAATCGCTGAGCGCCGGGATGAAAGCGAAATGCCCGATATGGGTCAGGGTGAACTGGAGGGGGTTGAAGGCCCGCCCGGTCTCGGCAAACACGATCAGCATCGCGATGGCGCCGAGTACCACGCCGCCCGCGACAGTCGGGGCGAGCCGGGAAATCCGTTTGTTGGCATAGACGCCCGCAGGCATGCCGTCCCGCAGGGCCTTGGCATAGGCATGATAGATGACAAAGCCGCTGAGGATGAAGAACAGGTCCACGGCAATATAGCTGTTCATGAGCAGCCTGGACTGTCCGCTTCCAATATAGTGGTAGAGCATCACGATGATCGCCGCGATCCCGCGCATGCCGTCGAGGACATAGAACCTCTGGCTCGAAGAGCGAGCCTGATTCATGGCGGTCATTGTCACGCGAAGTCCCCATTGTTTCCGAGGGCTCTAGGGGAGTGCGCAGAGGCGGACAACTTCTAATTGGATCGACAGGCGGGTTTTTTCCGGGCGACAGGATCAAGGGCAGTTTCCTGTCAGATTGACCGGTTCGGGGGCAGGGGGTGTGGGCCGATTGCAGGCTCAACTTGACTTTCAATGGCGGCCCCGCCACGCAACGTCGATGAGTTCCACCCTGAAGGCCATTCTCGGCCCCACCAATACCGGCAAGACCCACTATGCCATCGAGCGGATGACGGGGTTTGGCACCGGCATGATCGGCCTGCCGCTGCGCCTGTTGGCGCGCGAGGTTTATGATCGCGTGGTCGAGCGCAAGGGCGCGGCCCATGTCGCGCTGATTACTGGTGAGGAGCGCATTGTTCCGCGTACGGCGCGATACTGGGTGTGCACAGTGGAATCCATGCCGGTGGATCTGAAAGTGGATTTCGTCGCGATTGACGAGATCCAGCTGGCCGAAGACCAGGATCGGGGCCATGTCTTCACCGACCGTATCCTGAATTTGCGCGGCAATCACGAGACATTGCTGCTGGGCAGCGACACGATGCGCAGTGTGTTGCGTAAATTGGACCTTGGCGCCGAGACCGAGCCTCGCGAGCGGTTTTCAGAGCTGCGCTATACCGGGCATTGCAAGATCACCAAACTGCCGAAGCGCACGGCCATTGTCGCATTCAGCGCGGATGAGGTCTATGCGATTGGCGAATTGCTGCGGCGCCAGAAGGGGGGAGCGGCGATTGTGATGGGCGCGCTGAGCCCGCGCACGCGGAATTCGCAAGTTGAGCTCTACCAGTCCGGCGAAGTCGACTACATTGTTGCAACTGATGCGATCGGCATGGGGCTGAACCTTGATGTCGACCGGGTCGTGTTCGCCTCACGCTCGAAGTTCGATGGGCGGCGCCATCGCCTGCTGACACCAGCAGAATGCGCACAGATCGCGGGCCGGGCCGGGCGGTTCCGTACCGATGGTGAATTTGGGGAGACAGCGACCTGTCCGCCATTCGATGAAGCGACATGGCAGGCCATCGAGGCGCATCGGTTCGATCCGGTGGATCATCTGCAATGGCGCAACTCTGCACTCGACTTCTCCAGCCTGCGCCGCCTGATCCTGAGCCTTGAGACCCCATCCGGGCATCCATCCCTGATCCATAATCCGCATGCACTGGATGAATGGGTGCTGCGCCGAATGGCGGAAGATGCGGCCATCGGGCCGAATGTGGCGGGTACGCGCGAAGTGCGG
>NZ_DFME01000022.1:3787-6174 GCF_002375605.1 Hyphomonas sp. UBA3601
CGCGCGAAGTGCGGCGGCTATGGGATCTGGCCCGCCTGCCAGACTTCCGCAAAGCCGGGCCGGAAGGCCATGCGCGGCTCGTGCTGGGCCTTGCTGAAACGCTCGCCAATCCGGATGCGCGCCTTGCCGACAAGGGGCTGGAGCGCCGTCTGGATGATCTTTCATCGACCCAGGGCGATATTGCGAAGCTGCAGCAGCGGCTTGCCAATATACGGACCTGGACCTATGCCGCCCATCGGCCTGACTGGCTGGAAAACCCGGAAAAATGGCAGGATCGAACACGAGAGATTGAAGACTCCCTGTCAGACGCGCTACACGAAGCGCTGACTGCCCGGTTCGTGGACCGGCGAACCACCGCTTTGCTTGCCAGCCTGAAGAAGGAAGACGCCCTCGTGACCGAATTGACCCCGGAAGGTGATGTCCGTGTGGAAGGCCATGTCGTTGGACGCCTGAAAGGCCTGACCTTCGAACCTGTTCTTGATGCCCGTACGCTCGAAGGCAAGGCGGTGCGCAGCGCAGCCCAGGCCGCTGTGCGCCCGCTGATCCTGGAACGCCTGTCGCTGATCGTGGCGGCGCCGGATGATGCGTTCAAACTGAATGATGAAGGCCAGATCGAACACATCAATTCGCCCGTGGCCCATCTGGCCAAGGGATCGAGCTGGATGGCGCCGCGCGTCGAGATTGTCGGCGCATCCGAAGTCGACCCGGCCGAGCGTGAAGCTGCGCGCCAGCGGCTGGAGCAATGGGCCGCGGCCGAGACCGCCAAGATCCTGCCAACTCATACAAAGCTGGCCGTTGAAAAAGCGGGCGATGCGCTGGAAGGTCTCGCGCGCGGGATTGCCTTCCGTCTTCTTGAAACCGGGGCTGCGGTTGATCTTCGCCAGGATGACCCAAGTCTGCGTCTGACCGGCGACCAGCGTGAAGCCCTCAAAGGCATTGGGGTGAGAGCAGGCCGTGTCGCGGCACATGTGCCGGATGCGCAAAAGCCTGCAGGCCAGCGCATGATCGCCATTCTGCGCGCTGTGTTTGAAGGTCAGCCTTTCCCACTGGCACCCGAGGGGGCCGGGTCATTTGCGCTTGATGGCACATGGCCGGAAGAGGCGCTTGCCGCCAATGGCTATCTTCGTTTCGGCCGCCGGGCCGTGCGCGCAGACCTTGCCGAACGTCTCGGCTGGGAGATCGCCAAGCGCCGCAAGGAAGCCTCGAAGAACGCATTCCCCATCGAGATCGACCTGGCTTCCGTCGTCTCTTGCCCTGCCGATGACTGGCCCGCCGTGTTGAAAGGCTTTGGCCTTGCGCCTGCGGAAAAGGACAAGGAAACGGATGCCGTTACTTTGTGGCGCTATGCGTCCCGCGCCCGTCCCGAGGGGCGGTCTGAAGGCGGGCGGCCCCAGCGCGGCCGAGATCAGAATGCCGGTGGCAAAGGCCCGAAAGGTCCACGCGGACCAAAACAGCAAGGCGGGGGCGGGCGGTCCAATTCCCGCAGTGCCCCGCAGTCGCGCCAGCCGGACCCGGACAGCCCGTTCGCGGCGCTCGCAGCCCTGCTGCCGGAGCCCAAGCGGGCGGCTAGCAAACCAAAGAAAAAGAAACGCAAGCCAAAACCCAAGCCGGATGCCGCCGCTGAAAGCGCAGCTGATACGAGCTTCGAGTACAAGCCCTTTCAATGACGGACACGCCAACGCTGCGCCTTGATGTGTGGCTGTGGCGGACACGGTTTTTCAAGACTCGCGCCCTGTCCGGATCGTATATTCGCAAGCGGGGCGTCCGATTGACCCGCAATGGCCAGACCCGGCGCGTCAACAAGCCGGGCGCCGCTATTTGCGTTGGAGATGTTGTCACGCTGGCGCGAGGCGCGCATATCAGGACCGTCGAAGTGCTGGATCTGGGCACTCGGAGAGGGCCGGCAGAAGAGGCGGCGGCAATGTACACGACGCTGGAGACCGACACATGATGAACACGCTGAAAAATCTGTTCCGGCAGAAAACGCCTGCCGAGAGACCGATGGACCCGCAAGTCGCGGCTGCGGCGCTACTTGTCGAGGCTGCCCTGTCCGATGGGGTCTATGTGAACATTGAAAGCGACATGATCGCTGAAATCCTGTTGGAAGCGTTCAAATTCGATGCAGACAAGGCAGATGCCGTGCTGGCCGAAGGCGAAGCCTTGGCTGAAGAGGCGGTCGGTTCCCACCAGTTTACCAAGCATGTGAAGAAGCTGCCGATTGCGGAGCGGATTTCCATCATTGAAGGCTTGTACCGGGTCGCGCTGGCTGATGGCGAAAAAAGCGATATCGAGGATGCCTATATCCGCCATGTCGCCTCGCTGCTGCATATTGACGATATTTCTCGCGCACAGGCTCGCCAGGCGGCGGAAAAGCGGATCGCCGACGC
>NZ_DFME01000022.1:6297-15847 GCF_002375605.1 Hyphomonas sp. UBA3601
GGAAAAGCGGATCGCCGACGCTTCCTGAAGACTCCTGTCAGAACACCTCATTGACATGAGCGCCTGCGCGCGCCATTTCGCCGGTGCACAAACCCCAGAAGGCCCTCCTGCCCATGACCTATATTGTCGTTGATGCCTGTATCCGCTGCAAATACATGGATTGCGTCGAGGTTTGCCCTGTCGACTGCTTCTATGAAGGCGAGAACATGCTGGTCATCCACCCGGATGAGTGCATCGATTGCGGTGTGTGCGAGCCGGAATGCCCTGTGGAGGCCATCAAGCCCGATACCGAGGATGACCCGGACGCCAAATGGCTGAAGCTGAATACCGAGTATGCGCAGACCTGGCCAAATATCACCCGGATGAAGGAACCGCCGGCAGACCGGGAAGAATTTGCGCAAGAAACCGGTAAGCTGGAGAAATATTTCAGCCCCAAACCGGGTGAAGGCGACGCCTGAATCGGGTCGTCCGAACCCTGATTTTGCTGGGTTTCTCAATAAACGTTAACAAAATCAGCGACCTTGGGAACTTTACTCTTGGTTAGCATCTGGGCGTGTCTGTTGAAAAAGCTGCACATTTATGCTATCGTTCAGACTTGAGTAATAACTGAAAAGATCCGGAAACTTCAACTCAGACCGTCAAATGCGTCGGACTGGGGGGGATTTTGTCGGCTCTAAATGCGTAGAAAAGGGCGATATCCAACATGGCTAAAAAAGCATCTGCGGAACTGGCGTTTGAAGTGGGTCAAAGCGTCGTTTACCCCGCACACGGGGTGGGCAAGATCACGAGCGTTGAGAAGCAGACTGTGGCCGGCATGGACCTGGAGGTCTATGTGGTGTCCTTTGATCAGGACAAAATGATCCTTCGCGTCCCAACCAATCGCGCCGAAGCCTCTGGCATGCGCGCACTGGCGGGTTCCAAGCTGGTCGAAGATGCGCTGAAGACCCTGGGTGGTCGTGCGCGCATCAAGCGGACCATGTGGTCGCGCCGGGCTCAGGAATATGAAGCGAAGATCAATTCCGGTGACCTGATCTCTATTGCGGAAGTCGTTCGCGACCTGCACCGTGGCGAAGATCAGCCGGAACAGTCCTATTCCGAGCGCCAGCTTTATGAGAGCGCCCTGGACCGTATGGCTCGTGAACTCGCCGCCGTCGAGAATATCGAGAAGGGCGACGCCATGGAAAAACTCGCAGAATCTCTCGCAAAGAAGAAAGTGGCTGCTTAAGCCTCCAACTCCTTTCGATCATGCAGAACCCCCGTACGGCCGCCTCGCCGTGCGGGGGTTTTTCATGTCCGAAGTCCTCAAATTGCATCAAAAATGAACAACCGGACCCGGAATATTAAAATAGCCGGGGTTTGGGCAGGTTCCTGTTAACCATACGGCAAAGGAGAGAAGGCACTCTTTGCCTGTCGTCGGAATGCTCTGGTGACGGATGGATGTCTTGGCTGACATGCCCGAAACAGGGTGGCGGCGAAGGCAGGGTGACAGGAGAAACAAGATGCCCTTTTCGGATATTGAAATACAGCCAGGTGGCCTGTTGGGCGCCGACGCGAATGCAGATGAGTTCTATCAGGCCGGCCTCGCTTGTGCCGCTGGTGTCGGATCGGAGATGGATCTGATCTCTGCGCACAAATGGTTCAACCTCGCTGTGTCCAAGGGACATGAAGAGGCCCGCGTGCAGCGGCAGGAAATGGCTGATATGCTGAGCTCGGAAGAAGTCAAAGTGGCGCTGTCTTCAGCCCGCGACTGGCTGAGCCTCGCCAACTAGTCCAATATGATTGATAGCGGACGGCATGGGGGACGCCATGCCATCCGCCTTCTGATCAGCTGATGCGACGCGCCTGGTCCTTCCAGTAAGTTTCGCGCAAATCCTTGCGCAAGACTTTGCCGGACGGATTACGGGGCAGCACCTCAATGAACTCTACCGTCTTTGGGCATTTATAGCCGGCAATGCGTTCGCGCGCCCAAGCGATTATGCTGTCCTGAGTCGGCGCTTCGCCCGGCTTGACGACGATGATGGCCTTGACGGCCTCGCCCCATTTTTCGTCGGGCACGCCAATAACTGCCACGTCCGCCACGCCAGGGTGGCCAAAGATCGCATTCTCGACTTCGGCGGGATAAATGTTCTCGCCGCCGGACACGATCATGTCCTTTACGCGGTCGTGGATATAGAGAAATCCGTCTTCGTCGAAATAGCCCGCGTCTCCTGTCCGGAAGAACCCGGACGCGTCGACCGATTCCTTTGTGGCATCCGGGCGGTTCCAGTATCCTTTCATGACGAAGGCGGACTTGATGGCGATCTCGCCAACTTCGCCGGTGGGGACGGGATTCCCTTCTGCGTCGAGGCATCGCACGATTGTGGCCGGATAGGGCACGCCGCATGAGCGCAGCTTTCCCCAGGCCGGGTCATGGGCTTCAGGCGGCAAATAGGTTCCGCAGCCGCCCGTCTCGGTCAGTCCGTAGAGCTGGGTGAAACGCGCACCCATGATGTCCTGCGCATCAAGCAGCAAACTCTCGGCAATCGGAGAGGCGCCATAGAAAACCTGCTTCAGGCTCGACCAGTTGATGTCGCGCACATTCGGTATCTGGGTCAGCATCAGGATGACTGCGGGGACCCAGAACGCATGGGCGATCTTGTGCTCGGGGATTAGTTTCAAGATTGCTGCCGGATCGATTTCACGCAGCACGACAGCTTTGGCACCTTGTGCGGCCGTCAGGATACCGATGTTTACGCCCGCCACATGGAAGAGGGGCATCGCGTTCATGACCGCGTCGCCGACATCATAGCTCGCCCATTCCAGCATGCCGGCCTGCTCGAAGATGGCGCGGTAGTTGCCATTGGTCAGCTGCACGCCCTTGGGCATGCCGGTAGTGCCGGATGTATAGAGCTGGATGACATCATCGTCGTCGCGCGTCGTGAGGCCCGGTGGATCGGTCAGCTGGCTGTCGCGCCATGCCGAGTAGGCTTTCCAATCCTCCCGATCGCCATCAATCGCGATGATATGTTCAAGGTCTGGCAATTCGGCGCGGATCTGGTCAATCAGGCCGTAGAAATCCTTGCCGACGAACAGGACTTTCACCCGCGCATCCGACAGGATGAATTTCACTTCGGGTGCGGCGAGTCGGGTGTTGACGGCGGTCATCGTTGCGCGGGCCTTGGCGGCGCCGAACAGCATCTCGTAATAGACAGCCATGTTCTTGGCGAGATAGCCGACCCGGTCATCCGGTTTCACGCCCAGGCCGATGAGGCCGTTGGCAATCTGGGTGGAACGTGTCTCCAGTTCGGCGAAGCTGGTTGTCTCGCCTTCGAACCAGAAAGCCTCCTCATCCGGGCGGATGCTGGCCTGGACGCGCGGGATATCGGCTAGATGAGGCATTGCCTCTACATCGATCATGGGTTCCTCCGGTGAAATTCTTGTTTCTTTCAAGCTATTCTAGGGCAAAATCCCGAAGAGTCAGCCCGTCCCCACCTGCAATCACTATTGGGATAGCTGAAGTAGGCGACGTTTAGCCGTCTTGCGGTCGGCCCGGCTTTCCGGCACATCCCATGACATGACTGATACGATGATAGCCGACACCGTAGACCTCGCTGAAACCATGCTCGACATGGGCCGCCGCGCCCGTGCCGCGTCTCGCAAGCTGGGCCAGATGACGCCCGCTGACCGAACACGCGGTTTGCAGGCGGTCGCGGCCGCGATTCGTGCGTCTGCCTCCAAAGTCCTGGCGGCCAATGCGCAGGATATGGACGCTGCCGAAGCCAAGGGGCTCGACGCGGCCATGCTGGACCGGCTGGCCCTGGATGCCGCGCGCCTTGAAGGGATTGCCTCCAGTGTGGAAGCCGTGGCCGGCTTGCCCGACCCCATTGGCAAGGAACTCGCCCGGTGGGAGCGGCCGAATGGGCTGGACATTGCGCGCATCGCCGTGCCGCTGGGCGTGATCGGCATCATCTATGAGAGCCGCCCGAATGTCACCGCCGATGCCGGCGCGCTCTGTCTGCGCTCGGGCAACGCGGCGATCCTGCGCTGCGGGTCTGAAAGCACGCACTCGTCCCGCGCAATCATCGACGCCATGCGCGGCGCGCTGAAGGCCGAAGGATTACCGGAAGACGCGGTGCAACTGGTCATGACCACCGACCGCGCCGCAGTAGGCCACATGCTGGCCGGCCTCGAAGGCAATGTGGACGTGATCGTCCCGCGCGGTGGGCGCAGCCTGGTCGAGCGCGTGCAAAAGGATGCGCGCGTTCCCGTGATCGGTCATCTCGAAGGGCTTTGCCATGTCATCGTCGACAAGGCTGCTGATCCCGAGAAGGCAGTTTCCATTGTCGTGAATGCCAAGATGCGCCGGACAGGAATCTGTGGCTCGGCGGAAACGCTCCTGGTCGATGCGGCTGTGGCGGACGATCTATTGCCGAAGATCGCGGCCGGCCTGTTGGAAGCGGGCTGTGAATTGCGCGGAGATGACCGCGCCCGCGCCATCGTGCCAAAGATGATCGAAGCCACCGAGGCCGACTGGTCCACCGAATATCTTGCGCCGATCCTGGCCGTTGCGGTTGTCGATGATCTGAGCGCAGCGCTGGCACATATTGGCTCCTGGTCGTCCGGTCACACAGAATGTATCATCACTGAAGACTCTGATGCAGCAGACCGCTTCTTTGCGACGGTCGACAGCGCGATTTTGCTGCACAATGCCTCTACCCAATTTGCGGATGGCGGCGAGTTCGGCATGGGCGCCGAGATTGGTATCGCCACGGGTCGCATCCATGCGCGCGGACCCGTGGGGGCAGAACAGCTGACGACGTACAAATACATTGTGCGAGGAACCGGGCAGGTTCGTCCTTGAGCCGAGCAATTTTACCGGGACCATCGGCTGGCCTCCGCATCGGCCTGTTCGGCGGCAGTTTCAATCCGGCCCATTCCGGCCATTTCCATGTGGCATCCACAGCCATGAAACGGCTACAGCTAGATTGGGTCTGGTGGATCGTGGCGCGCGGGAATCCCCTGAAGACCGGACACGGAGATTTTTCGGGCCGCTTCCGGTCAGCCGAGGCGGTCGCAGACCATCCACGAATGCGGGTGACAGATATCGAGACGCGGCTCGGCCTGACTTATTCCTATCGTACCTTGTCGACGCTGACAGCGGCAGCGCCCGCTGCGAAATTCGTCTGGTTGATGGGCGCTGACAATATGGTCAATTTCCATCTCTGGGGCGCGTGGCAGGGGATTGCGCAGATGATGCCGATCGCCATCGTGGCGCGTCCGGGGATTGGGCCGGGTGCTCGCAACTCACCGTTCGCCCGTCGCTTTGCCAGTAGTCGTGTCCCGGTTTCAGCTGCCGCCTCGCTGCCGGATCGTGATCCGCCTGCATGGGTCTACCTGCCTGCGCCGCTGGACCCGATCTCCTCGACCGCTATTCGCCAGAAGAAAGCAGGACAATGAGCCTCAGCCCGGAAGACCTCGCCCGGCACAAGCGCCACATCATGCTGAAGGAAATAGGCGGACCCGGCGTCCAGAAGCTGCGCGCGGCGTCGATATCCATTGTCGGGGCAGGGGCGCTCGGCGGGCCATGCGCAATGTTCCTGGCGGCTGCAGGCATCGGGCAGATCGAAATCTGGGATGATGATGTCATTGAGCGGTCGAATCTGCAGCGACAAATCCAGTTTGGAGAACGCGACCTCGGCAAGGCCAAGGTGGATATCCTGGCTGAGCGCCTGGCGACGGATCATCCCGGGACAAGGATCAGCACGCGTCGAAAGAAATGGTCGCCTTCCGACCCGCTGTCCGGCAGCATTCTGGTCGATGCGACGGACAATTTCCCGACCCGCTACGCCCTCAACGCAGCGGCCCACCTGAGCGAACGCTTGTTGGTGCACGGCGCAGCCGCAGGGTGGACCGGGCAAGCCAGCGTGTTTGCGTCCGGCTGCCGGGACGGCGCGCCATGCTATCGCTGCTGGGTGCCCGAAACGCCGCCGAATGCGGCGGCTTGCGATGAAGTTGGCGTGGTCGGGCCCGTGACCGGAATGGTTTCAACGCTCATGGCGCTTGAAGTCGTGAAGCTGGTCACAGGCGCCGGAGAACCGATGATTGGAAGCCTTATTCTGATCGATGGTTTGATGGCCGACGTCAGGAAAGTCCGGTTGCGGCGCGATGCAACCTGTAGTGTTTGTGGCACTGAGCGTGCGATTTGACTTGGCGCCGTCAGGGGGGCTTAGTGCCGATCACCTGATTTGAAACTGCGGGAGCCGGGAACAAGATGAAACGATTGCTAGTCGTGCTGGTGACGGTTGCGATCATTCTCACGGCGGGCTGGTTGATGCTGCGCCGTCCGGACATTTCCTACAACACATTGGAGTCGGTCTACTCGAAATCGAACAGCCGGTACCTGAAATCCGGTAGTCAGATCGAGCTGCATTTTACCGATACCGGTCCGCGCGACGCGCCAATACTTGTGCTTGTGCATGGCTATTCTGCCTCTCTGAACACCTGGGACGCATGGGTGCGCAATCTGCGTAAGGATTACCGGGTCATCCGGTTGGACCTGCCGGGCCATGGCCTGTCGCGCTGCGTCGACAATGATGAGATCGGCATCGAGCAATTCATTGCCAGCATCGACCGCGTGACGCATTCACTGGACGTCGACCAGTTCACCCTCGTCGGCAGTTCCATGGGCGGGCACACCGCCTGGGCCTATGCACTCGCTCATCCGGAAAGGCTGGATGGTTTGGTCCTGGTGGATGCGGCCGGTTGGCTCAGTGCGCCGGGCGAGGACGACAAGGACCCGGTGATCTTCAAATTGCTGCGCAATGGGTTTGCCCGCAATGTGATGAAGGATCTCGACATGTCAGCCTTGATCCGGTCGGGGCTGGAAAACAGCTTTGCGGATCCTGAACTGGTAACGGATGAAATGGTGGAGCGGTATTCGGCCATGTCTCGTGCGCCGTGCCATCGCGAGGCGCTGCTCAAGATCATGAGCGGCACGACACTGCGGGTGCCTGCGTCCAAGGAGAGGCTGAGCGCAATCGCCGTGCCGACGCTGATCCTGCATGGGGATACTGACAATCTGATTCCCGTGGCACATGCGGAAAAGTTTGCCGATGCCATCCCGGGGTCGAAGCTCATCATCTATCCCGAGACCGGACATATCCCGCAGGAGGAGCAGCCTGTTGCCTCGGTAGAAGACTTCCGTGCGTTTCTTGCCGCCATTTATTCCGAAGAAACCGCAGAGCCCGAGGCGGTTGAGCCAAACGGCGAATAGGTCTCCGGGAAACCAGTCGGCAGGTTCATGCGTAGAAGGGGCATAGGAGAACCCCATATGCGCCTCGCCCTTTCCGCCATTGCCGCCGCCCTGCTTGCGGCCTGTACCAGCCAACCCGATTATCGCGCCAGCGATTCAACGCCGCCGACCGTGCCATCTGTCGATCTCGATCGGTATGCTGGCCTCTGGTACGAAATTGCCCGCTATCCGAATGGGTTTGAACGCAATTGCACAGGTGTGACGGCTGAGTATGGCCTGAACTCCGATGGCACCGTGTCGGTGACCAATACGTGTTTCAAGGGATCGCTCGACGGAGAGAAAACGGTGGCTGAAGGCAAGGCCCGCATCGTGGAGGGGTCTGGCAACAGCAAGCTGAAAGTGAAGTTTGCGCCCGCATGGGTTCCGTTTGCAGAGGGCGACTATTGGGTGCTGGCTCTGGAGCCGGATTATTCAGCCGCCCTCGTCGGCAGTCCGGACGGCAAGTATCTGTGGATCCTCTCGCGCACGGCGCAGCTTGATGGGAAAACCCTGGAGCGTCTGAAGACGCGTGCCGAAGAGCTTGGATACGAAACGGCTCCGCTCGAAATGACCCTGCAATCGGAACAGGGGTGACGATTCTCGCGAGCTTTGGTAGGCGAACCCAATGAGCCTTCCCAATCTTGATGCCAACAATTTCGATGCCGAGCGCCAGCACTGGATCACCGTGCGGGTCTATTATGAAGACACCGACTTCACCGGCATGGTCTATCACGCCAATTATCTCCGCTTCTTTGAGCGGGGTCGATCAGACCATCTGCGCGACGCTGGCGTTTCCCATCAATCCCTGCTGGAGCGGGAAGACCCGGCGGCTTTCACGCTGACGCGGGTTGAAGTTGACTATCGCAAGGCGGCGCGGGTAGACGACCTGCTGCATATCCGGACGCGCTATATCGGCACCGACGGACCCCGCATCCTTTTTTCCCAGACCTGTTTCAGGGGAGAGGAAATCATTGCAGAGGGTGAGATCACAGCTGTCATGATCCACGCCGATGGCCGCCCGCGCCGTCCGATCCGCGAATTGGTGAAGCAACTGGAAGCATATCGCTGGGAGGGCGAGTCTTGAAATTGATGCACTTGGCGCTGTGGGGCGCGTGCCTGAGCTATCCCGCGGTTGCGCAGGCAGAAGCAGACTTTGACGCAGAGCGCGGCTTCTATGTTGCTGTGCGCGGATACGGGTCGATCGGGGATCAGAACAATCTGATTTTCGATGACAGCCGCGAGATCGCCGGGGCCCTGGGCTACCGGGTCAACCACTCAGTTCGTCTGGAGGCCGAATACGGATTCCGCTGGGCCAATATCGCGGGACTGAACGGTGCGAGCACGGCAAGTGGCGATTTCACAAGTCGCTCGATCGGGGTTCATGCCTTCTATGATTTCCGGGAAGGCAAGCGGCTGCGCCCATTCCTGGGCGCGGGCGGCGGGGCAGGGGTGCTCGATTTCAACTTCTCTGGTCCCGCGGACATTAATCCGGATTTCATCGTGGTCGGCAAGGACACCAATTCCAGTGCCTACTGGAATCTGTTTGCTGGCGCGACCTATCATCTGTCGGACAATTTCCGTTTGTCGCTGGGCAGTGAATACGTCTCGTATTCGGATCAGGCCGTCGCGTCGAACCTAGGCGGAATTGATGGCATCAACCGCGCCTACAACTTCTATGTCGGCACGCGATGGTTCCTGCCCGACCTGACCAATTGATCGCAGGTCTGGTGCCAAATATCGGCCGATTGCCCACGTTTCGTTAAGAAAACACCCTTAGCCGTTAACTGTGCTGCGGAAACTGGCCATCCTGCCGTGTTTCTGCCGAATTTGGTGTGGATGAAGGGGTGTGCCGGTCCCGTTTGGGATGCGGCTGATCACCCATGACGCGTAGATAGGAGCTTTAGCCCCCATGGAATCAGAAGCGATAGGCACTGCCGCGAGTCATGCCGACTTCTCGCTCTTCAGCCTCATTATGGCGGCTGACCCAATTGTTAAGCTGGTGCTCCTGTTCCTGCTGCTGGCATCTATCTGGTCCTGGATGGTGATTGGCGAAAAGCTTTTCTCGCTGGGCGCTGTACGCAAGAAATCACGCCAGTTCGAAGAAGCCTTCTGGAGCGGACGCACCGAGGATTTCGACATGCGACCCGGTCAGGCAACCAATGACGCTGCCAGCCGCGTGTTTGCAGCGGCTGCGCGCGAATGGTCTGACGCCAAGCGTTTGCAATCTGGTTCCGGCGAGGCGGCGGCCCTTGTCAGCCGCGCCGAGCGATCAATGCGCGC
>NZ_DFME01000021.1:0-208 GCF_002375605.1 Hyphomonas sp. UBA3601
ACAGCCGCGCCGCCATCACGGCCCGCCGCTCCGGTGTGGTCGAGCAGGTCGACGCAATGCGGATCGTGGTTCGCGCCACCGAAGATCTCGAAGGCTCCAAGTCGGGCGTTGATATCTATCGTCTCGCGAAGTTCCGCCGGTCGAACCAGAACTCCTGTATCAACCAGCGTCCGATCGTGCGCGTGGGCGACGTCGTTTCCAAGAGCGA
>NZ_DFME01000021.1:504-13124 GCF_002375605.1 Hyphomonas sp. UBA3601
CTCGTCGCGTTCATGCCGTGGAATGGCTACAACTTCGAAGACTCCATCCTGATCTCCGAGCGGATCGTGAAAGACGACGTCTTCACCTCGATCCATATCGAGGAATTCGAAGTCATGGCCCGTGACACCAAGCTGGGCCCTGAAGAAATCACCCGCGACATTCCGAATGTCGGCGAGGAAGCGCTCCGCAACCTCGACGAAGCCGGCATCGTGGCTGTGGGCGCCGAAGTCAAAGCTGGCGACATTCTCGTCGGCAAGGTGACGCCGAAGGGCGAAAGCCCGATGACGCCGGAAGAGAAACTCCTCCGCGCCATCTTCGGTGAGAAGGCGTCTGATGTGCGGGATACATCCCTGCGCGTGCCTCCGGGCGACGCCGGTACGGTCGTGGATGTTCGCATCTTCAACCGCCACGGCATCGACAAGGACCAGCGTGCCCTCCAGATCGAGCGTGAGCAGATCGAGAAGCTGCAGGAAGACAAAGAAGACGAACAGGCCATCCTGGAACGCAACACCTATAACCGTCTGCGCGACCTGCTGACGGGCAAGGAAGCAGCGGCCGGGCCAAAAGGCTTCACACCGGGCAAGATCAGCGCGTCCGCACTGGACGAGTTGAGCGAGACCCAGATGTGGGACATCGCCCTGAAGTCCGAGAAGGCCCAGGCCGACCTCGACGCCCTCCGCGATCAGTTCGATGGCGCGATCGGCGAGCTGGAGGCCCGTTTCAACGACAAGGTTGAGAAGGTCCAGCGCGGCGATGACTTGCCACCGGGCGTGATGAAGGTCGTCAAAGTGTTCCTGGCCGTGAAGCGCAAGCTGCAGCCGGGCGACAAGATGGCCGGCCGTCACGGCAACAAGGGGGTTATCTCCAAGATCAATCCGCAGGAAGACATGCCGTTCCTGGAAGATGGTACGCCAGTCGATATCGTTCTGAACCCGCTGGGCGTTCCATCGCGGATGAACGTCGGTCAGATCCTCGAGACCCACACAGGCTGGGCCTGCCGTGGTCTTGGCCGGATCATCCAGAACGCACTCGACGAGTTCCACCAGAACAATGATGTCGAAGGCCTGAAGAAAGCCCTGAAAACCGCCTATGGCGAAGAGCAGGAGCTGCCAGCAGAAGATAGCGAGATCATTGAGCTCGCCGGAAACCTTCGCAACGGTGTGCCGATGGCCACGCCAGTGTTCGATGGTGCTCGCGAAAGCGACATCAACGCGATGCTGGAACGGGCGGGTCTCGACTCGTCTGGTCAGGTCAAGATGTTCGATGGCCGGACCGGTGTCCAGTTCTCGCGTCCTGTCACCGTGGGCTACAAGTATCTTCTCAAACTGCACCACCTGGTGGACGAGAAGATTCACGCCCGTTCGACCGGACCTTACTCGCTTGTTACGCAGCAGCCTCTGGGCGGCAAGGCCCAGTTCGGCGGCCAGCGCTTCGGGGAGATGGAAGTCTGGGCACTCGAAGCCTATGGCGCCGCTTACACGCTGCAGGAAATGCTGACCGTGAAGTCCGATGACACGGCCGGTCGTGCGAAGGTCTATGAGGCCATCGTTCGCGGTGATGACACGTTCGAGGCCGGTATCCCGGAATCCTTCAACGTGCTCGTCAAGGAAATGCGGTCGCTCGGCCTGAATGTCGAATTGATCGAAGAAGGTGGGGGCAACGACGATGCCGATACCCCCGTCGCCGCCGAGTAGAGCTGATACCAACCGGATAGCCCCGCCAGACCGGCGGGGCGACCCGGACGAAACTGAGATTTCATAGGGCAGGGGCCCGCCAGCCCCGAAACAACCGCCCACCCAAGGAGCAGACACCCATGCGCCAGGACGTCGCCAGCATTTTCAACCCGAATACCCCGTCGCCAACTTTTGAGGCGATCCGTATCTCTATCGCCAGCCCGGAAAAGATCCGGTCCTGGTCGTCAGGTGAGATCAAGAAGCCTGAAACCATCAACTACCGGACCTTCAAGCCGGAGCGGGACGGCCTGTTCTGTGCCCGTATCTTCGGCCCAACGAAGGACTATGAGTGCCTTTGCGGCAAGTACAAGCGCATCAAGTATCGCGGCATCACCTGTGAGAAGTGCGGCGTTGAAGTGACGCTGGCGCGCGTGCGCCGCGAGCGGATGGGCCACATCGACCTGGCTGCGCCGGTCGCGCACATCTGGTTCCTGAAGTCGCTGCCGTCCCGCATCTCCGCGCTGCTCGACATGGCGCTGAAAGATGTGGAGCGCGTGCTCTACTTCGAAAGCTATATCGTCATCGAGCCGGGCCTGACCGAGCTGGAGCCGCGTCAGCTGCTCACCGAAGAAGAATACATGGACAAGCAGGACGAGCTTGGCGAGGACGCGTTCACCGCCATGATCGGTGCCGAGGCCATCCGCGAATTGCTGCAGGCGCTGGACCTGCCGGTTCTGGCCGAGACGCTTCGCGAAGAGCTGGCTGAGTCCACGTCCGAACTGAAAACCAAGAAACTGTCCAAGCGGCTGAAAGTCGTCGATGCCTTCCTGACATCGCGCGCCAAGCCGGAATGGATGATCCTGCACGTGATCCCGGTCATTCCACCGGATCTGCGCCCGCTGGTCCCGCTGGATGGCGGCCGCTTTGCGACCTCCGACCTCAACGACCTCTATCGCCGCGTGATCAACCGGAACAACCGCCTGAAGCGCCTGATGGAACTTCGCGCGCCGGACATCATCATCCGGAACGAAAAGCGGATGTTGCAGGAATCCGTTGACGCCCTGTTCGACAATGGCCGTCGCGGCCGCACGATCACGGGCACCAACAAGCGCCCGCTGAAGTCGCTGTCCGACATGCTGAAAGGCAAGCAGGGCCGCTTCCGTCAGAACCTGCTCGGCAAGCGCGTCGACTATTCCGGCCGTTCGGTCATCGTGGTTGGCCCAAGCCTGAAGCTGCACGAGTGTGGCCTGCCGAAGAAGATGGCGCTGGAACTGTTCAAGCCGTTCATCTATGCGCGTCTCGACGCCAAGGGCCTCGCTGGCACCGTGAAAGCGGCCAAGAAGCTGGTCGAAAAGGAAAAGCCGGAAGTCTGGGATATCCTGGACGAGGTCATCCGTGAGCACCCGGTTCTGCTGAACCGTGCGCCTACGCTGCACCGTCTCGGCATCCAGGCGTTCGAGCCGAAACTGATCGAGGGCAAGGCCATCCAGCTGCACCCGCTGGTCTGCGCCGCGTTCAACGCTGACTTCGATGGTGACCAGATGGCCGTGCACGTGCCGCTGAGCCTTGAGGCCCAGCTGGAAGCCCGCGTCCTGATGATGTCGACCAACAACATCCTGTCGCCTGCCAACGGCAAGCCGATCATTGTTCCGTCCCAGGATATCGTCCTCGGCCTCTACTACCTGTCGCTGGACCGCGATGGCGAAGTTGGCGAAGGCATGATGTTCACCGACGTGGCAGAGATCGAACAGGCCATCGATAATGGCCACATCAGCCTGCACTCCAAGATCAAGGCCATGTATGAAGGCGTTGATGATGAGGGCAATCCATGGCGCCGTGTGATCGACACGACCGCGGGTCGCTTCATGATCGCCAACATCCTGCCGCGCTTCAAAGGCATCCAGCCTGACCTCGTCAACACGACGATGACCAAGAAGACGATCTCCAAGATCATCGACGAGGTCTATCGCCTGTGTGGCCAGAAGGCGACGGTGATCTTCTGTGACAAGATGATGGAGCTGGGCTTCCGTGAAGCCTGCAAGGCCGGCATCTCGTTCGGCAAGGATGACATGGTCATCCCGGCCGCCAAGCAGAAACTGGTCGACGCCACCAAGGAGCAGGTCTCCGAGTACGAACGCCAGTATGCTGACGGTCTCATCACGCGTGGTGAGAAGTACAACAAGGTGGTCGACGCCTGGTCGACCTGTACCGACAAAGTGGCTGATGCCATGATGGATTCGGCGGCTGAGGCACAGGTTGCCAAGGGTGACCGGAAGGCGCAGGTCAACTCGATCTACATGATGGCCGACTCCGGTGCACGTGGTTCGAAGAACCAGATGAAACAGCTGGCCGGTATGCGCGGCCTGATGGCCAAGCCATCGGGTGAAATCATCGAGACGCCGATCATCTCGAACTTCAAGGAAGGCCTGACCGTCCTTGAATACTTCAACTCGACGCACGGTGCCCGTAAGGGTCTGGCCGATACGGCTCTGAAAACGGCAAACTCGGGTTACCTGACCCGCCGTCTCGTTGACGTGGCCCAGGACTGCATCATCAACGAAGATGATTGCGGCACGGAAAACGGCATTGACATCGCTGCTGTCCTGGAAGGTGCCGACGTGGTCGTCTCCCTGGCTGAGCGCATCCTTGGCCGTGTCACGGCCGTGGACGTGAAGAATGTCGAAGGCGAACTGGTCGTTCCGGCCAATACCTATATCGACGAGGAACTGGCCGATACGATCGAGAAAGCCGGCGTAGACATGATCAAGGCCCGTTCGGCCCTGACCTGCGAAGCCAAGAACGGCATTTGTGTCCAGTGCTATGGTCGCGACCTTGCACGCGGCACCGTGGTCAACCGCGGCGAAGCCGTTGGTGTCATCGCGGCCCAGTCCATTGGTGAGCCGGGTACCCAGCTGACCATGCGGACGTTCCACATTGGTGGTGCGGCCCAGGTGGCAGACCAGTCCTCGGTGGAATCGAGCTTCGAAGGCACGATCCGCTTCAAGGATGCCGAGATCGTTGCCCGCAAGGACAAGTCGCTGATCGTGGTGGGCCGCCGCATGCAGGTGGAACTGGTGGACGCCGATGGCCGTACCCGTCAGTCTTTCCGCCCGGCATATGGTACGCGCCTGATGGTCACCGATGGCCAGAAAGTGCCTGCCGGTACGCTGCTCGCTGACTGGGATCCGTTTGCCCAGCCGATCGTTTCGGAAGTCACAGGCCAGATCAAACTGGTCGATGTGATCGACGGCGTGTCTGTCCGTGAAGAAACCGATGAAGCGACGGGCATCTCCTCGCGCGTCATCATTGACTGGCGTTCGGCTATCAAGTCGGCAGACATCAAGCCGTCGGTTCAGATCATCGGCAAGGATGGCGAGCCGGTGAAGCTGCCGAATGGTTCCGATGCGGTCTACCTGCTGTCCGTGGGCGCGATCCTGTCGGTTGCCGATGGTGACACGATCTCTGCCGGTGACACGATTGCACGTGTCACGACCGGTGGTGCGAAGACGAAGGACATCACCGGTGGTCTGCCGCGTGTGGCCGAATTGTTCGAAGCGCGTCGTCCGAAGGACCACGCCATCATCGCGGAAGTGGACGGCAAGGTCGTCTATGGTCGCGACTACAAGAACAAGCGTCGCGTCTCGATCGTTCCGCTGGAGGAAGATCGCGAGCAGATCGATTACCTGGTGCCGAAAGGCAAGCACCTTGCCGTTCAGGACGGGGACTTCATCAAGCGCGGTGAATACCTGATGGACGGTAACCCGGCCCCGCAGGACATCCTGCTGACGCTGGGCGTTGAGGCGCTCGCCAATTACCTGATCGACGAAGTGCAGAAGGTCTATCGCCTGCAGGGCGTGCCGATCAACGACAAGCACATCGAAGTGATCGTGCGTCAGATGCTGCAGAAGGTCGAGATCACTGATCCGGGCTCCACAGCACTGATCAAGGGCGAGCATGTCGACGTGATCGAGTTCGAACAGGCCAATGAAGCGGTGCGCAAGTCCCGCAAGAAGGACCAGGTCGAGGCGAAAGCCAACCCGCTCCTGCTTGGTATCACCAAGGCCTCCCTGCAGACCCGCAGCTTCCTGTCGGCAGCTTCGTTCCAGGAGACGACCCGCGTCCTCACCGAGGCGGCCCTCATGGGCAAGATCGACACGCTGGAAGGTCTCAAGGAGAACATCATCGTGGGCAGCCTGATCCCAGCGGGTACGGGCGGTGGTATCCGCCAGTTCCGCCGGGTTGCTGGCGATCGCGACCAGAAGCTTCGTGCCAAGCGTGCTGCTGCGGCGGCCAAGGAGCAGGAAGCGCTGGAAACGACGGCCGCGCTGCCGGCACCAGAGCCGGAAACGTCGGCCGAATAGGCCGGGCCTCCAGCTTGTACCATTCGGGAAAGCCTGCCAGTCTTGGCAGGCTTTCCTGCGTTTCGGGCCTAGGTCTGAACCAGACAGAAAGCCTGAACAGGAGCCTGAACGGGGAGCGCCATGCGCCGCACGCATTTTGATCGCAAGGATTTGATCGGCGCCGCCTGCGCGGCGCTGGCAATCGGGCTGATCGGCTTCCTGGCACTGGATGGCTGGGCCCGGGCGGACTGTCGTGAGTTGCTCAGATTCGGTGATTTTGCCTCTGCGGAAGGCGATGTGACAGACCCTGAACTGGCCGCATTGGAGGCCCGCTTGCGGGCCGGGCAGGGGACCATTGAAGAGGCTGCATGCGTCCAGCAGATCGGATTGCCGTTTTAGGCAGACCGTGACGGGACCGAAACAGCTGTAGCCAGACAGCACGCCGCCCTTGACGCCAGCCCCTGAGAGGCTTAAACGCCACCAATCGTCAGAGAGGTAGAAGGCTTGAAAAGGCTGACTGCCGCACCGGAACAGGCGGTTTCGGTCAATCTGGCCCCCAAGTTTTCGTCCGTCCCGGAAGCCATTCTCGGCATTCGGGGCATCATTCGTTACCGGCCCATCGGGCCACTGAGATCAAAAGAGACAGAAGGCCCGAATGCCAACGATTCAACAGCTTATTCGCAAACCGCGTCAGCCAAAGCCGACGCGTACCAAGACACCGGCCCTCAAGGCTTGCCCACAGCGTCGCGGCGTTTGTACGCGCGTCTACACAACCACGCCAAAGAAGCCGAACTCCGCGCTTCGTAAAGTGGCCAAGGTGCGCCTGACGTCCGGCTTCGAATCGCTGTGCTATATTCCGGGCGAAGGCCACAACCTGCAGGAGCACTCTGTTGTGCTGATCCGCGGCGGCCGTGTGAAAGACCTTCCGGGCGTGCGCTATCACATCGTGCGTGGTGCCCTGGATACCCAACCCGTCAAAGACCGTAAGCAACGCCGTTCGCACTATGGTGCGAAGAAGCCTAAGTAAGGAAGCCGAAGCATGTCTCGTCGTCACTCTGCTGAGAAGCGCCAAGTCCTTCCTGATCCGAAGTTCAAGGACATCATTGTCTCGAAGTTCATGAACCAGATCATGCGCGACGGTAAGAAGTCCGTTGCCGAACGTATCGTCTATGGTGCGTTCGACCTGGTCGAAGGCCGCGCCAAGAAGAACCCGGTTGAAGTTTTCCATGAAGCCCTGGAAGCTGTTGCTCCGTCCGTCGAAGTGCGTTCGCGCCGCGTCGGTGGTGCCACCTACCAGGTTCCGGTTGAAGTCCGCACCGAGCGCCGTCAGGCTCTCGCCATTCGCTGGTTGGCCGCTGCTGCCGCTGGCCGCAATGAGAACACCATGCGTGAGCGCCTTGCTGGCGAACTGATGGATGCCTCTCAGGGCCGCGGCAATGCCGTGAAGAAGCGGGAAGACACCCACCGCATGGCAGACGCCAACAAGGCGTTTTCACACTACCGCTGGTAATCAGCACTGGAACTGCGGAGCGATTGCGGGTAACGCGCCCGAAAATCGCTCCGAACTTCCTCCCGGAAACCAGACACGAAGGTATATCTCATGGCCCGCGAATATACGCTGGATCGTTATCGTAACTTCGGCATCATGGCTCACATCGATGCTGGTAAAACGACCACGACTGAACGCATTCTCTATTACACCGGTAAATCTCACAAGATCGGTGAAGTCCACGATGGCGCTGCCACGATGGACTGGATGGAGCAGGAGCAGGAGCGTGGCATCACGATCACGTCGGCTGCGACCACGACGTTCTGGTTCCGCACCGAGGACGGCGTAAACCCAACCGGCATTTATGGCGACACGGCTGACGAAGCCAAGTTCCGCTTCAACATCATCGATACGCCCGGACACGTTGACTTCACGATCGAAGTTGAACGCTCCCTGGCCGTGCTCGACGGCGCAGTTTGCGTGCTCGACGCAAACGCCGGTGTTGAGCCGCAGACCGAAACGGTCTGGCGTCAGGCTGACCGCTACAAGGTTCCGCGGATCGTGTTCGTCAACAAGATGGACAAGATCGGCGCAGACTTCTTCAACTGTGTTCACATGATCAAGGATCGCACTGGTGCGATCCCGGCTCCGATCCAGCTGCCAATCGGCGCTGAGACCGAGCTGGAAGGCCATGTCGACCTGGTCACCATGAAGGAATGGGTCTGGGAAGGTGAAGACCTCGGCGCAAGCTGGGTCGTGCGCGAAATCCGCGACAGCCTGAAGGAAAAAGCCGAACAGATGCGCGCCGAGCTCATCGAGATCGCCGTCGAAATGGACGACGCGGCCATGGAAGCCTATCTGGAAGGCAACGAGCCTGACGAAGCCACCCTGCGGTCACTGATCCGCAAGGGCACGCTGTCCATGTCGTTCGTGCCGGTCATGGCGGGTTCTGCGTTCAAGAACAAAGGCGTGCAGCCAATGCTGAACGCTGTCATCGACTATCTGCCGGGCCCGCTCGACGTGCCAGCCTATATGGGCTTTGCCCCGGGCGACGAAGACGAAGTCCGCAATATCGAGCGCCGCGCAGATGATTCGCAGCCATTCTCGGGTCTTGCCTTCAAGATCATGAACGACCCTTACATGGGCACGCTGACCTTCACGCGTATCTATTCCGGTACGCTGTCCAAGGGCGACAGCTTCATGAACTCGACCAAGGGCAAGAAAGAGCGCGTCGGCCGTATGGTCATGATGCACTCCAACAAGCAGGACGAGATCACCGAAGCCTATGCAGGTGACATTGTTGCGCTTGCCGGCCTGAAGGAAACGACCACGGGTGACACGGTCTGTGATCCGAACAAGCCGGTCGTTCTGGAAACCATGACCTTCCCGGATCCGGTGATCGAGATCGCGGTTGAGCCGAAAACCAAGGCTGACCAGGAAAAGATGTCGGTTGGCCTGCAGCGCCTTGCTGCAGAAGATCCGTCCTTCCGTGTCGAGACCGATTTCGAATCCGGCCAGACGATCATGAAAGGCATGGGCGAGCTTCACCTCGACATCCTGATCGACCGTCTGAAGCGCGAATTCAAGGTTGAGGCCAATATCGGTCAGCCACAGGTGGCCTACCGTGAGAAGATCGGCCGCGCTGCCCAGATCGACTACACGCACAAGAAACAGTCCGGCGGTACCGGTCAGTTCGCGCGCGTCAAGCTGGACTTCGAACCCCTGGAATCGGGTTCGGGCTTCATCTTCGAAAGCAAGATTGTCGGTGGTGCTGTTCCGAAGGAATACATCCCGGGCGTCGAAAAAGGCCTGGAAAGTGCCAAGGAAAACGGCCTGCTGGCTGGCTATCCGGTGACGGATTTCAAAGCCACGCTGACAGACGGTGCGTTCCACGATGTCGACTCCTCGGTCCTCGCATTCGAGATCGCAGCCCGCGCTGCGTTCCGCGAACTGAAGGGGCAGGGCGATCCGCGCCTGATGGAACCGGTCATGGCAGTGGAAGTTGTCACTCCGGAAGACTATATGGGCGATGTGATCGGCGACCTGAACTCTCGCCGTGGCCAGATCCAGGGCTCCGAGCCGCGCGGCAACGCTGTTGTGGTCAAGGCCTTTGTCCCTCTGGTCAACATGTTCGGTTATGTGTCCGACCTTCGCGGCATGTCGCAGGGCCGCGCCCAGTTCACGATGCTCTTCAATCACTATGATGAAGTGCCGCGTGCTGAAGCGCAGAAGATCATCTCGGACGTCGCTGGTTCGTAAACAATTGAGGCCGGTTCCCGGCTCGGTATTTGAATAAAGGAGAGGCCCGATGGGCAAGGCAAAGTTTGAACGTAACAAGCCGCACGTTAACATCGGCACGATTGGCCATGTTGACCACGGCAAGACGACGCTGACGGCAGCGATCTCGATGACGCTGGCAGCGGCTTCGGGTGGCGAGTCGAAATCCTATGCGGACATTGACTCGGCTCCGGAAGAAAAAGCGCGTGGCATCACGATCAACACGGCGCACGTGGAATATGAGACGGAAAACCGTCACTATGCCCACGTCGATTGCCCGGGTCACGCTGACTACGTCAAGAACATGATCACCGGTGCGGCGCAGATGGACGGCGCGATCCTGGTTGTGAACGCAGCTGATGGCCCGATGCCCCAGACCCGCGAGCACATCCTGCTGGCCCGTCAGGTCGGCGTGCCGGCTCTGGTTGTCTTCATGAACAAGGTCGACCAGGTCGATGATGAAGAGCTTCTGGAACTGGTTGAAATGGAAGTTCGCGAACTTCTGTCTTCCTATGACTTCCCGGGCGACGACATTCCGATCATCGCGGGTTCCGCGCTGGCCGCTGTTGAAGGCCGCGACGATGCAATCGGCAAGGACAAGGTTCTTGAGCTGATGGCAGCTGTCGACGAGTACATCCCGACGCCAGAGCGTCCGCTGGACAAGCCTTTCCTGATGCCGGTCGAGGACGTGTTCTCGATCTCCGGTCGCGGTACGGTTGTGACCGGTCGTGTCGAGCAGGGCATCATCAAGGTCGGTGAGGAAATCGAGATTGTCGGTATCCGCGACACGGTGAAGACGACCTGTACGGGCGTTGAAATGTTCCGCAAGCTGCTCGACCAGGGCCAGGCTGGCGACAATATCGGCGCCCTGCTGCGCGGTGTTGACCGTGAAGGCGTTGAGCGTGGCCAGGTTCTCTGTAAGCCAGGTTCGATCACGCCGCACACGACGTTCGAAGCCGAAGCCTATATCCTGACCAAGGAAGAGGGTGGCCGTCACACGCCATTCTTCACCAACTACCGTCCACAGTTCTACTTCCGTACGACGGACGTGACGGGTGTTGTGACGCTTCCGGCCGACAAGGAAATGGTCCTGCCGGGCGATAACGTCAAAATGGATGTCGAGCTGATCCAGCCGATCGCCATGGACCAGGGCCTGCGCTTCGCGATCCGCGAAGGTGGCCGTACGGTCGGCGCCGGCGTGGTCTCGGCCATCAAGAAGTAAGCCCTGTTCCCATCAGGCAATAACGAGAAGGCCGTCCCATAAGGGGCGGCCTTTTTTATCGGGCGTCAGTCGAGTTTGATGTCAGCGCCTTTTGGACCGCCCTCTTCGACTTCCACGCCGAATGTCTCAAGGAAGCGGCAGACCATCATGTAGTAGCCGATCAGCAGAACCAGCTCTTCCAGCAGGGACGGTCCGAAATGTTTCAGAACCGGTTTGAGCGCGCCGTCTGACGGATGGGGATGCGTTACCAGATGGTCTGTAAAGGTCAGTGCCAGTTTCTGTTCGTGGCTCAAGCCGTCGGCATTTGGACCAGATTTCACCGCTTCGATCAGTTCGCCATCCATGCCGATCGCCAATCCGATAGCCTCGTGCTGGCTCGTTTCATATTTGGCATTGGACAAGTACCCGACACGCAGGATCACGCATTCGCGGGTGATCGGATCCAGTTTGCCATTTTGCAGAAAGGCCGTGCCCATGCCGACAAAGGGTTTCAGCAGATGAGGAGCATGGCCAAGCATTTGAAAGATATTGAGCGGGGCGAGCTTATCCAGAAAGGCTTTTTGGTCTTCAGGAAGGGCGTCAACTTCGGGATAGGGGATGCGGGACACAATTTTTCTCCATGGGCTGAAGCTCTAGTCTTGCGGCATGACGGCATTTGAGGCAAACCGCTCATTCGCCTGTAGGGGTATAGCTCAGTTGGTAGAGCATCGGTCTCCAAAACCGAGGGTCGAGGGTTCAAGTCCTTCTGCCCCTGCCAGGCGGATTTCCGAATTTTCAGTCAATACAGTCCGTTTCCGGGCCGCTTGTCCTGGCGGCGCTTAGATGATTGAAAAATCGCGGGGCGGTGCGATGCTGGTCAGAATTGACGGGAGTTTCAGACCATGCCGAACGCAATGTCATTGGAAAGCGCGCAGCCTTGGTGGAAGGGTGCGGTCATCTATCAGATTTATCCGCGGTCGTATCAGGATACGAATGGGGATGGCGTTGGCGATCTGAACGGCATAACGCAGAGGCTGGACCATGTGGCCTCCCTCGGCGTGGACGGTGTCTGGATATCGCCCTTCTTTACATCCCCCATGAGGGACTTCGGATATGATGTGGCCGATTATTGCGATGTCGATCCGGCATTTGGCACGCTCGAAGACTTCGACGCACTCTTGAGTCGAGCGCACGCACTCGGCCTGAAAATCATCATCGATCAGGTCTATGCACACTCATCCGACGCGCACGCCTGGTTCGCCGAGAGCAGAGAGGACCGAACCAATGCTCGTGCGGATTGGTACGTTTGGAGCGATCCAAAACCGGATGGAACACCGCCTAATAACTGGCAGGCTGTGTTTGGCGGACCGTCCTGGACATGGGATGCGCGTCGGCAGCAATATTACATGCACAATTTCCTGCCGAGCCAGCCGCAATTGAATTTGCACAATCCGGATGTCCAGGATGCGCTCGTCGATGTGATGCGGTTCTGGCTGGATCGCGGCGTGGACGGCTTCCGGCTCGATGCGCTCAATTTTTCCCTGTTCGATCCGGACTTGCGGGACAATCCGCCGAAAATTCCTGCACCCCGAAATGTTTCGCGTCCCTTTGACCTTCAGGAACATGTTCACAATCAATC
>NZ_DFME01000021.1:13347-13793 GCF_002375605.1 Hyphomonas sp. UBA3601
TTCGATTTCCTCTATGCGAAGCGATTGGGAGCCGAAGCGATAGCCACATCCCAAAGCAACTGGCTTGGCGCGCCAGGAGAGGGCTGGCCATCATGGGCCTTTTCAAATCATGATGCGCCGCGGTGTGTCAGCCGCTGGTTGGAGGGTGCCGATCCTGTTGTTCGGGCCAAATTGACCACAGCTTTGCTGTTTTGCCTGCGCGGAAATCCCATCCTTTATCAAGGCGAGGAGCTTGGCCTACCGCAGGCGGAGATTGCGTTTGAGAATTTGCAGGACCCTGAAGCAATCGCGAACTGGCCTCGCACGCTCGGCCGCGATGGCGCTCGCACGCCAATGCCCTGGGCCAGCGCCGATACATATTGTGGTTTCAGCGATGCCAAGCCGTGGCTGCCTCTGGGCCAGGGCCATGCGGATTTGGCGGTAGATCTTCAGGAAGCCGATCCCCA
>NZ_DFME01000032.1:0-3711 GCF_002375605.1 Hyphomonas sp. UBA3601
GGGGTCTGATGCCGGAGGGGGCAGAATAGTACGCTAAGGGCTGATTTTGGCTCCTGTGCGGTGCAAAGTTCTGTAGATCGTTGGCCTTGAGACCGCAAAGACCTCTGCCAGGTCACTGATGGAATAGTCACCGGTGGCATGCATGCGTGCGAGTTCTTTTTGTTGCTTTTCAGAGAGTTTCGGCTGTTTCCCCCGGAGTTTGCCCTTTGCCCGTGCGATAGCCATGCCCTCCTTGGTCCGCAACCGGATGAGGTCGGCTTCAAACTCAGCAAATGTGGCCAGAATGTTGAAGAACATTTTACCCATTGGGTCCGTTGGGTCGTAGATGGAAATCCCCAACGCGAGCTTGACGCCTTTTTTCTCTAACTGATCTGCGATCGCACGTGCATCGGGGACGGACCGGGCAAGGCGATCCAATTTTGGCACGACCAGCACGTCACCTTCCCGGACGGCAGCTAGTGCTTGGTCGAGACCGGGGCGGGCGCGGTTGGTGCCCGTCAGCCCGTGGTCAGTATAAATGAGATCCTCTGATACGCCCAAGGCGCATAGGGCCTGCCGTTGTGCGGTCAGGTCCTGTTTGTCAGTCGAGCAGCGGGCATAGCCAATTTTGGTCACAGTCATAGCTTTAAAGTACGATTAAGGGGCGGCATATGCGAATCAAATCGTACCACCTATACGAGATATTCTGAGGTGTGGTTTCTCTGACCCTGCCAACCTTTGCAATACATGTCCGGTGAAGGAACCTCTTACGGACAGCCGCTTTGATCTTGGAAGGAACCACATGCCCCGCAGGAAAATGCTCACTGACCGCCAGCGGGAAGCGCTGCTTGATCTGCCGACCGACGAAACGGCGATGCTGCGTCACTACACGCTGGCAGATGATGATTTGGAAATCATTCGCGCCCGTCGTCGTCCCCATAATCGTTTCGGCTTCGCCCTTCAGCTTTGCGCATTGCGATACCCTGGTCGGTTGCTCGCGCCAGGCGAGGTTATTTCTGCGGCCTTGTCACGATTTTTGGCTGCGCAACTCGGACTGAAGCCTGATGATCTGGTGGAATATGCGACACGGGACGAAACGCGCCGCGAACACTTGGCCACTCTGCGTGAGATTTACGGATACAAGATGTTCACTGGCCGAGGATCGCGCGATCTGAAGGCCTGGCTTGAGAACGAAGCCGAAACCGCTCGGTCGAACGAGGATTTGGCACGGCGTTTTGTAGAGCAATGTCGGGCAACCCAGACCATTCTGCCTGGGATTACGGTTATTGAACGCCTCTGCGCGGACGCACTCGTTGCTGCCGAGCGACGGCTTGACACGCGGGTTGCTGACCGACTGGATGATGAGACACAAAGCCGACTTGATGCCCTGTTGACGGAAACCGTAGACAGCTCCGTCACCCGCTTCGTCTGGCTGCGCCAGTTTGAGGTGGGGCAGAACTCAGCCGACATGAACCGCCTACTTGATCGGCTGGAATTCTTGCAGGGCATGCCCGTGGAAAGATCTATCCTTGCCGGTGTGCCACCCCACCGTATCGCGCGCCTCCGACGGCAAGGGGAACGATATTTCGCCGGTGATCTACGGGATATTTCAGGTGATCGTCGCCTTGCCATCCTCGCGGTCTGTGCTTTGGAATGGCACAGCGCCATTGCCGATGCAGTGGTCGAGACCCATGACCGTATTGTTGGAAGGACGTGGCGTGAGGCGAAACGCGCATGCGATGCCCGTGCAGATGATGCCAAGGCCGCGTTGAAAGACACCTTGCAGGGCTTCTCTAATTATGGATCAGCGCTGCTGGAGGCACATGAAGATCAGGCCTCCCTCATCGATGCCGTTCAAAACGCAGGCGGCTGGTTGTCGCTCAGGGGGCTTGTCGCCACCGCTGCCCAACTCACCGACACATTGGCTGCCGATCCGCTGGCACATGTTGTTCACGGGTATCATCGCTTCCGACGTTATGCGCCGCGCATGCTGCGGGCGCTTGATATTCAGGCCGCTCAGGTTGCCGAACCGTTGTTGGAAGCTGCCAGCATCGTCGCGGGAACGGAAACCACAGGCGACCGCCCGCTGACCTTTCTGCGCCGGACCTCGAAATGGCATCGACACCTCAATAAAGATGATGGGCACCGCCTCTGGGAGGTGGCGGTCCTGTGCCACTTGCGCGATGCATTCAGAGCCGGCGACATCTGGCTTGCCCATTCCCGCAGGTATGGCGACCTCAAGGACACGCTGGTTCCGGCCGAAGTTGCCAGGGTAACGCCAAGAATGGCCATGCCATATGAGCCGGAAATATGGCTGGCAGATCGTAAATCTCGTTTGGCTGACGGCTTACAGCGATTGGCCCGCGCCGCCAGGGCCGGTGCCATTCCGGGAGGCTCCATCGAAGATGGCGTGCTCAAGATCGATCGCTTGACTGCCGATGTTCCCGAAGAGGCCGACGCCTTGGTGCTCGACCTTTACAAACGCCTGCCAGAGATCAGGATCACCGACCTGCTGCTCGAAGTGGATGACGAGATCGGCTTTACCGAGGCCTTCACCCATCTGCGCACTGGCGTCCCATGCAAGGACAGGGTCGGCATGCTGAATGTATTGCTGGCTGAAGGGCTTAACCTTGGCCTCTCCAAAATGGCCGGGGCCACGCACACCCACGACTATTTCCAACTGTCGCGCTTGTCGCGGTGGCATGTTGAAAGCGAGGCGATGGCGCGCGCACTGGCCATGGTGATCGAAGGCCAATCCGCCTTGCCAATGGCCCAGTTCTGGGGCGGTGGCACCAGCGCGTCCAGTGATGGGCAGTTCTTCCCCACCACGCGCCAGGGCGAAGCGATCAACCTGATCAACGCCAAATACGGCCATGAACCCGGTTTGAAAGCCTATACCCATGTCTCCGACCAGTTCGGCCCCTTCGCCACCCAGACCATCCCGGCCACGGTGAACGAGGCCCCTTACATCCTGGACGGCCTGTTAATGACAGACGCAGGCCAGAAAATCCGCGAACAGTATGCCGACACGGGCGGCTTCACCGACCACGTCTTTGCCGTCACCGCCCTTTTGGGCTTTCAGTTCATCCCCCGTATCCGGGACCTGCCATCCAAACGCCTCTACCTCTTCGATCCAGCATCCTGCCCGAAAGAATTGAAGGGGTTGATCGGCGGCAAGGTTAGGGAACCCGTTATCAGCTCAAATTGGTCAGATATCCTGCGCAGCACGGCCACAATGGTGGCGGGCGCGATGTCCCCAAGCCAACTCTTAAGGAAATTCGCTGCATATCCCCGGCAGCATGAGTTGGCCGTCGCGCTACGTGAAATCGGACGGGTTGAACGGACACTGTTTATCATCGACTGGCTGCTGGACGTCGACATGCAACGTCGCGCGCAAATAGGTCTGAACAAGGGCGAAGCACATCACGCCCTCAAGAACGCCCTACGCATTGGCCGCCAAGGTGAAATTCGCGATAGAACAACCGAGGGACAACACTTCCGAATGGCCGGGCTGAATCTGCTCGCCGCGATCATCATTTACTGGAACACCAAGCACCTCGGGCAGGCAGTCAATGGCCGCCGCCGCGATGGATTGTATTGCACACCAGACCTTCTGGCGCATATCTCACCCCTCGGATGGGCCCACATCCTGCTCACTGGCGAATACAGATGGCCCAAAAGATGATCAAACCGCCTTAGCGTACTATTCTGCCCCCTCCGGCAACAGACCCC
>NZ_DFME01000038.1:0-3861 GCF_002375605.1 Hyphomonas sp. UBA3601
CCATGCGCGAAGACCGCGCGGTCAATGGCGGTATGGCTGAGCGAGAGGATTTCCATGTCCGAGCCGAAGCTGACTTCATGCTCGCCGATCACCCCGCCAGACCGGCGTACGGCAAAGCCGATGCTGCCAGCGCGCCGCTTGGCGTCTGGGCCATCGTAAGGGCCAGCCCGCAGGTCTGACAGCGGCTTTCCGCGGCCTGCAGCGGCGGCCTCGCCCACCATGAGCGCGGTGCCCGAGGGGGCGTCGACCTTGCGGCGATGATGCGTTTCGAGGATTTCGATATCCCAATCCGGACCGAGCCGTTCGGCCGCCATGCGGGTGAGGGCCTGCAGCAGATTGATGCCCACCGAGAAATTGCCCGCCTTGACGATGGCAAGGGACTGCGCGGCCTGCGCAATCTCGGCCTCTTCTTCATCAGTGAAGCCGGTCGTGCCGATGATGGCGGCGCGCACGCTTGTGTGTTTCAGGGAGTCTAGCGCAGCCAGGGTCGCGGCAGGGCGGGTGAAGTCGATCCAGACATCAGCCTTTGCCGCAGCTGCGACGGGATCGGTTGCCGGTTTCAGGTCCAACAGGCGACGGCCTGCCAGTTCGCCAATATCCTCGCCGAGATGTTCGGAAGAGGGAGCCTCGCTGCCGCCCACCACGGTAAGGCCAGCATCAAGCGCGGCGCCGACCAGCTGGCGGCCCATGCGACCCGCGACGCCGGCAATGGCGACGCGGAGCGAATCGGAAGGTGTCATTTCTGTCATGCGCGCCGTTATAGCGAGGTTTTCCCGCAGGGCGAGAGCTTGCTGAACGCCGGGAACAAATTTGTCATCTGGCGCGTTCTACGCACATGACCCCAACAAATGTGCTTTCGCGGCTTGGCCGTGTGTCCTGTGTGATCAATCCGCTCTCGGGCAGCACGCCCGAGGGAGCCGCTGATCTCTTGCGTGAAAAACTCTCAGGCCTGCCGGACGCTGCCTCGATCCATACGGTCGGTGAGGATGATCTTGCGCTGCTCATGGAAGCGGCGCTCGCTGAAGAGCCGGACACGCTGATTGTCTGGGGCGGGGATGGCACGATTGCCTGCGCGTTGTCGCATGCCGGTCTGCTCGGTCCGGCGGTCCTGCCACTGCCGGGCGGGACGATGAATATGTTGCCCACTCGCGCCCTGGGCGGCGACCATGAGTGGGACGTGCTGATCGATCGCGCGCTGCAGGGCGGCAAGGTACGCCCGATGCCATGTGGCGAGATTGTCGGCGGACCCCGCTTCTTCGTGGCGGCCATGATGGGTGACATGACCCGGTTCACCAATTCACGCGAAGCATTGCGCGAGGGGAAAATTCTTGAGGCCGCGGAGATCGTGCACGACTCTTCGGCTCTGGCTCTGAAATCCAACATTGCCTGGAACGCCCCCGGCAAGGCCGCCGAGACCGCCACCACTCTGACGGTGAACATCAATCCGGATACGCCCGGAAAGCTGGAGATTGCGAGTATTGACCCTCAGGGCTTGCTGGACCTCGCCAAGCTTGGCCTGGAGATGATGTTCGATGGCTGGCGCAATGCTGAGGATGTTGCGCTGAAACTTGCTGACGAGATCGAGGTGCACCAGACCGACAAGGGGCGCATCAATGTCACGCTGGATGGTGAGCTCAAAGAGATGGACACACCGCTGAGGTTCCGGCGGATCGATTCTGCGGTGAAAATCTTCGTTCCAGACATGTCCTGATGACAGTTATTGCACAGATTTCAGACATTCATTTCGGCGCCGAAGACGAAAACGCGATTGAGGCTGCCGAAGCCTGTATCAAATCCACCAAACCTGACATGTTGGTCGTGTGCGGAGATTTGACCCAGCGGGGACGTACACGTGAGTTCGATGCTGCGGCCGAGTGGCTGGACAGGTTCGACATGCCGAAGCTCGTTGTGCCCGGCAATCATGACACACCCATGTTCAATGTCGCGGCGCGGGCGGCGGAACCCTTCAAACGATTCAAGCGGCGATTCAATCAGCAATTTGAGGTCGTCGAGGCTGGCGGTGCGATCGCCGTCGGCCTCAACACGGCGCGCGGCTGGCAGGCACGGCGGAACTGGGCCGAGGGGTCTGTCAATCTGGACGACCTGGATGAGGCGATTGTTCGCGCGGGCAAGTCACGGGCAGAGGTCAAACTGATTGCCTGCCATCATCCGTTTCATTCCCTGCCGGGTGCGCCGCTCCGCACACGGACCCGCAGAGGCCGACGCGCCAGCGATATGGTGGCGGCGAGCCATGTACAGATGGTGCTGACGGGGCATGTCCACACGCCCTCGGTCGTCGTGCGGCAACGCGCCAATGGTTGCTATCTCGCCGTCTCATCCGGAACGTTATCGGTGCGCCTGCGGGCTGAGCCGCCTTCGTTCAATCTGATCCGGCTGGAAGAGGGAGAGTTGCGGATCGACCGATGCGATATTCATGAAGATGGGCCGAAAATCTCCCGTATGGGCGCGTTTGATGCCAATCTGGAGGCTTGCGCCTAAAAGGGGTGGGGGGTTATCCTCGCAGGTGATGCTGGATGCGCACTTCGAATGCGGGCTGCAATTGTGCGCGGATGCGATCTACCAGCAAGTGCACTTTGGGCTGAAGGTGACGGGCTTGGGGGTAAACTGCCCAGATGGGTTCTGGCTCGGGCCGGAGTTCCCTGAACAGTTCGATCAGTCGCCCGTTCTCGAGATACGGCGCGACATAAAAAAGTGGTAGCTGTCCGATTCCTTTGCCTGCGAGCAATCCGTCCAGCACGGATGCGCCGGAATTTGAACGCCAATTGCCCCGTGGACGGAGGGTTTCGTGCTGGCCGCCCTGCCGAAAGCGCCATGTGCTGGAGGAGCCTGTCAGGCAATTGTGGGATTTCAGGTCGTCAAGCCGTTCGGGCGTGCCGTGGGCGTCCAGATAGGCAGGGGATGCGCAAACCAGAAATTGCCGGCTTGCCACCCGCGAACTGATCAGGCGGGAATCTTCCAGCATGCCGGTGCGGATTGCGAGATCGATGCCCTCGGCGATCAGGTCGACCAGCCGGTTGGAGAGGTCGAGCGTGATCTCTACTTTGGGATAATCCTGGCTGAACTCGCGCACGATGGGCGAGATGTAGCGTTCGCCCAGAGATGTGGGGCAGGTGATCTTGATCTCTCCCTGCGGTTCATTGGTGCCGCCTACGACGGCATACAGCTCGTCCCGCGACTCGATGAGTTGCTGGCAATGGCTGAGCACGGTGCGGCCCGTATCGGTGAGAGAGACTTTGCGGGTGGTGCGATAGAATAGCGGCGCGCCAATGGCGTTTTCCAGTCTGGTAACGGCGCGGCTCACATGCGAGGTTGAGACGTTCAACATTTCCGCCGCGGGCTTGAAGCCCATGCACGTCGCCACAGCCACGAATTCCTCAATACCATCCCAATCCGTTTGCATTATCCCAGTCCTGCAACAATGAATTGCGAATTACGTACTTTATCGCGCAGAGCGCAAGAGTAGTATGGCACCCAAACATTATGGAGCTCCCTCATGAAAACGCGCGCCGCTGTCGCCTTTGAAGCCAAGAAACCGCTGGAAATTGTCGAACTGGATCTGGAAGGCCCGAAGGCCGGGGAAGTCCTGGTCGAGATCATGGCGACAGGCATTTGCCATACGGACGCCTACACGCTGGACGGGCTGGACAGTGAGGGCATCTTCCCGAGCGTGCTCGGCCATGAGGGCGCAGGCATTGTACGCGAAGTCGGCGCGGGCGTGACGAGTGTGCAGCCGGGCGATCATGTGATCCCGCTCTACACGCCGGAATGCCGCCAGTGCAAAAGCTGTCTTTCCGGCAAGACCAATCTCTGTACCGCGATCCGCGCGACGCAGGGCAAGGG
>NZ_DFME01000038.1:4036-8475 GCF_002375605.1 Hyphomonas sp. UBA3601
CATTATATGGGCTGCTCGACCTTTTCGAACTTCACCGTCCTGCCGGAAATCGCGGTTGCGAAAATCCGCACCGACGCGCCCTTCGACAAGGCCTGCTATGTCGGTTGCGGCGTGACGACGGGCGTGGGCGCGGTGACCAATACGGCCAAGGTTCAGGTCGGTGACAATGTCGTCGTGTTCGGCCTGGGCGGCATCGGCCTCAACGTGCTGCAGGGCGCGAAGATGGCGGGCGCCGACAAGATCATCGGTGTCGACATCAACAATTCCAAGAAGGAATGGGGCGAGAAATTCGGGATGACGCATTTCGTCAATCCGAAGGAGACCGCTGATGTGGTCGCCCATCTCGTCGAACTGACCGATGGCGGCGCGGACTATTCCTTCGATTGTACCGGCAATACGGATGTGATGCGTCAGGCGCTGGAATGCTGTCATCGCGGCTGGGGCACCTCGATCATTATCGGCGTGGCCGAGGCCGGCAAGGAAATCAGCACACGGCCCTTCCAGCTGGTCACCGGGCGCAACTGGCGCGGCACGGCCTTCGGTGGCGCGAAAGGGCGCACCGACGTGCCCAAGATCGTCGACTGGTACATGAACGGCAAGATCCAGATCGACCCGATGATCACCCACGTCATGAAGCTGGACAAGATCAATGACGCGTTCGACCTGATGCATGCTGGCGAGAGCATTCGGAGCGTGGTGGTTTACGACTAGGGCGGACACGTTCAGAGTGACCGGGGAGGAACTATCCAATGACCATCGTAAAACGCAATCTCGACATCTACCGCACGCGCCTGATCACGCTGCAGAATATTCTTGGCCGGGCCGAGGCGGAGCTGTTTCCGGACGACGCGGCGAAGACAGCCCTGCTGACGGCGCGGCTGGCCGAGGACATGCTGCCTCTGCCGAACCAGCTCTGGTTCACGTGCCGTCAGGCAGAATTACTTCTGGGCAAGCTAAACGACACGCCTGTGAAAGAGTTCGAGGTTGATACGGCGAGCTTCGCGGACCTGAAAGCCCTTGTGGCCGAGACGATTTCCCGGATCGAGGCGCAGACCGACACGAAGGAAAGCTTCGCCGAGGCGAAGACCTCTCTCGAACTGCCAAGCATGCCGACGCTTTCCATGACTGGCCAAGACTATATCGACGAATGGCTGACGCCGAACTTTTATTTCCATCTCGTCACCGCCTACGACATCCTGCGGGCCAAAGGGCTGGCCATCGGCAAAGCAGACTATTTGAGCCATCTGCGTCCGCTGCTGGCGGCGGCTATGGCAAGCTGACGCGGGGGGAGGCCGAAATCCCTCTGGCGCTGTTTCGGCGGCTGAGGCACAAATTCCCCATCCACAAGGAGGAAACACATGTTCAGTCACGTCATGGTCGGCACGAACGATCTGGAAAAATCAAAGAAATTCTACGACGCGCTTTTCAAGTCGCTGGGCGGGCGCGAGGCGATTGTCGATCCGAAGGGGCGACTGATCTATCTCCACAATGGCGGAACATTCCTTGTCACGCCGCCGATTGATGGCGAGCCAGCCTGTCATGCCAATGGCGGCACGATCGGTTTTGCGGTCGACAGCACCGAACAGGCCGATGCCTGGCACAAGGCCGGGATCGAAGCAGGCGGCAAGGCCATCGAAGACCCACCGGGCTGGCGAGAAGGCGGCGGCATGAAGCTCTATCTCGCCTATCTGCGCGATCCGGACGGCAACAAGATCTGCACCATGTTGCGCGGCTAGCGTGGGACGCACGTCAACTTTGGAGGGCGGCGCTGTACGCGTCGCCCTTTTTTGTGCGCGCCAGCCCCCGGAAATTGGCCCCACGGGCTCGACCTTGGCTGCAAAGCGGGTAATGATTTCTCCATGACGGAGTTTACTCACTATACGCTGATTGCGGACGGGCAGGTGTTCGAGCCGAACGCCGATTACGAGACCGAGATCGGTCCGTGCATCATGGGCATGAAGGTCTGGGCGACCGACCCGGAACAGGCCGCGGACATGATTTCTGTCATCGGCAAGCGGCTTGGCTTCAAGATGGACGGCGAGTTGCAGGTCTATGTGACCGAGCCGGACGTGCCAGCGGAAGACCAGCCCTTCGGATACGATGTTCAGTTCACGACCTATTCGGACCTTGACGATGACGAGGAGGATGGGATCGAGGGCGAAGAGCCAAAATGGATTCACTGAGGGGAAGGCGGACATGATGAGAATTTTGGGGGTGAGCGCGGCGGCCATGCTGTTGAGTGGCTGCGTCGCTATGGATGTTCAGGACATTCAGGTGAACACCTCACCCGAAGTTTCCCATTTTCCCGGCGTCACCAAAGCGGGAACGGATCTGCCCTTTTCCAAGGCCGTGCGCGTGGACGACGTAATCTATCTATCCGGCGAACTGGGCATTGATCCGGCAACGAATGAACTCGCGTCCGGAGGCGTAGGCCCTGAAACCAGCATGATCTTTGCGAATATCGAACGGACCCTTGCCGAGTTCGATGCCGACCTTTCTGATGTGGTAAAATGTTCAGTTTTCCTGGACGACATGGCGGCTTATGGCGCAATGAACGCGGCTTATGACGCAGCGCTGCCGGGCCCCAAACCGGCGCGGTCGACCTTTGGTGTCAATGGTCTGGCTCTTGGGGCAGAGGTCGAGATCGAGTGTCTCGCCGTCACGCCCTGACCCAATCAGGCGAGTGCGAGGCGATAGTCTGCGCGCGCAAGCCGGGCCGGCAGGATGAACTCTTTTAGCGCGCTGCCGCGAACACGTTCCAGCAGATCATCGGCGCGGGCGAGGGCGTCGCCGTCAAGCGCCGCATAGGCGTCGAGCGCTGCCTGCAAACGCCATAGCGGGAAGGTGCGCGCAGCGGCTGGACCTTGCGTATCCTCAATGTCGATCTCGATCTGGCCGACCGCGCGCGGCACATGTGTGCCGGGGGAAGCGGTCTCGGCCCAGTTGGCGAAGAGTTGCGCGGTCTGGTGCAGGGCCGGGAATTGCTCGCGCATCTGGCGGGCGAGGATGGGCACCAGCGTAACGGGGATTTCGTCATTGGCGGGCAGGTCGCCCTGAGGCGGGGAGCCTGCCTTCACGCGCTCGACCCAGTCGGCGACCTTGGGCGCATAGCGCCTCATCAGATCACCCGAAGCCGGGTCCCGATAGAGATGCGCATAGAGCGGGCCATAGAGCGCGAAGTCCGCCAGCGTGGCGCGGCCGCCCAGCGCATAGGGATGCACTTCCAGATGCGCGGAGAATTCGCGGAGGAAAGCCTCATAGCTCTGCTCGATCGCCGGTGCAGTGGTCGGCGAGACACCCAGCGGGGGCAGGGCGCCCTTGAAGCGTTCGCCATTGCGCTTGCCGATCTCGTATTGCTCCGGCGCCGGGCGGTCCGGGGCCGAGATTGCCCCGAATTCCTGATAGGCCCAGTCTTCATTATAGTTCCAGCGATAGTGCATGGCGGGAATGACCAGCCACTCATCGGCATAGAGTTGCAGCAGCTGGGCGACAAAGGCCTGCACCGGGCCGTCCGGGATCGCAGGCGGGGAGAGGCCTTCGGCGGCTTCGATGTGTTCGATGATGTCGGTCGTGTCCTGGACAATCTCGCCGTCCGGCGTCTTCATCACCGGGATCACGGGCCAGCCGACCGAGGGCAGGATGATGTCGCGATAAACCTGTTGGGTTGCCAGCTCCTCGACATAGTCCACGCCGCGCCAGTCGAGATAGGCGCGCGCCTTGCCCGTGTAATAACTGACGTCGGCGCCGTACAATGTATAGCCGGGCATAGATCCTCCGAAGGCTTTGGTGGGCTGGGCCCTGTTTTGGGCTAGCGGGGCGAGGCTGGCAAGGCTGACCTCGGGCGACCATGTGCGCGGCGGGGCCTTGTCCTGCAGGCTCAACCGGGCCACATCAGTGAGGTTACTTTCACTCGAATGGACAGGACCTCAGCACATGACCCTCACCCAGGTATCCGCATGGCAATCCTTTGGCGGCACGTTGTCCGTGCATGATCATGAGAGCGCGTTGCAGAACTGTACGATGCGGTTTGCGGTCTATACGCCGTCGCAGGCCGATCCGGAGAAAGTGCCGGTGCTGTGGTATCTCTCCGGCCTGACCTGCAGCTGGGCGAATGTGATGGAGAAATCCGGACTGCAGCGGGCAGCCTCCCGGCACGGAATCATGATTATTGCGCCGGATACGAGCCCGCGTGGCGACGATGTGCCGGATGATGAGGCTTATGATCTGGGTCAGGGCGCGGGCTTCTATCTGACGGCCACGCAAGAGCCGTGGGCGAAGCACTACAAGATGGATCAGTACATCACGGATGAGCTGACCAAGGTGATCGCAGAACACTTTCCTTATGCCGACATGGACCGGCAGGGCATCTTCGGTCATTCCATGGGCGGTCATGGCGCGATCACGCTGCACCTGAAGCATCCGAAAATATACAAATCCTG
>NZ_DFME01000038.1:8692-9043 GCF_002375605.1 Hyphomonas sp. UBA3601
CCTGCGCAAAGCATGGCCAGCGGCTGGATTACAATATGCGCGATGGCTACGGCCACGATTACTATTTCATCGCGACCTATATGGACGAGCATATTGCCCATCATGCGCGAGCGCTGGGGGCTTAGGCGCTGCAGAGCGTCTCTGGCTAAACGTGTTCAGCTTCCAGAAAAGTGATCAGGTCATCCAGATCTTCCCGAACCAGGAGGCTGGATATTTCGCTGTCGCCACCAAACTCCAGCCACGTGCCGGCTTCGTCATGGGGCCGCAGCATGCGTACATGCTCGATATTCACGACGCGCACCTTGTTATTGTTTTTCTGATGCAGGACCAGGAATTCAGCCATGGGATTTC
>NZ_DFME01000038.1:9319-9830 GCF_002375605.1 Hyphomonas sp. UBA3601
TGGGCGACCGTGCGCAGGAAAAGGCGTGCGTCTGGTGGTACTTGGATAGTGCTGCCGGCGATCCGGCACAGGCCTGCGGACTGGAGAAAGCGGGCGGTTTCAAGCGCGTCGGCGAGGCTGTCGGGGGCAGCGCCCATTTCGCGGCAGAGCCCGTCCACGTCCACTTCCATCTGGCACATCAGCGTCTCGATGGCGCGGGCGCGCAGGCGGTCATCCTCAGTCAGCGCGACACCACGCTCGACCGGTAGGCGACCCGCTTCAATCGCTGCGCGCCATGCTGTCCGCTCCTTGAAGTTCTGGATGTAACCGCCCGAAAACTGGGAGATTGCCGTGCTGCCTATGCCGACCAGCGTATCGCATGGATCGTCCGTATAACCCTGGAAATTGCGGTGAAGCGCGCCCGTGCGGGCGGCTTGAGTGAGCGAGTCGTCGGCGCGAGCGAAATGATCAAGGCCAATGGCCTGGTAGCCTGCCAGTTCCAGCGTGCGCGCGCCTGCCTCGGCCTGTTCAA
>NZ_DFME01000072.1:0-158 GCF_002375605.1 Hyphomonas sp. UBA3601
TCGACTGGTCAGACCGTGTCAGGACGGAATTTGTCGGAACGCCCGTGAAGAATGTTGCTGTTCGTTTCGGGGACCAGACCAGCCGGGAAGAATTCGTTGTGACCGACCGGGGCGTGGAAAGTGGTGCGATCTTCACGCTGTCACTCGCCGTACGCGAC
>NZ_DFME01000072.1:377-673 GCF_002375605.1 Hyphomonas sp. UBA3601
TGGAGAATAACGGGAAGGCGACTTTGGAGATTGATCTTGCGCCCGACCTCTCGGAGGAAGCTCTGGTCAGCCGTCTGAAACAAGACCGGGGAAAACAGTCGCTTTCAAACCATCTCCGCAAAGCAGCAAACCTGAAAGGCGTGAAGCGCGCATTGTTGCTCGAGTTTGGTGGGTTGGATGTCTCCAATGAGCCGGAACGTCTGGCCCGACTGATCAAATGTCTGCCGATCCCGCTTGCAAAGCCTTTCCCGCTGGATGAAGCGATCTCCACGGCGGGCGGCGTCTCTTTCGATGTG
>NZ_DFME01000072.1:798-1451 GCF_002375605.1 Hyphomonas sp. UBA3601
TTTCGATGTGCTGGACGATCAATTCATGGTGAAGGAACAGCCTGGCATGTTCTGCGCGGGCGAGATGCTGGACTGGGACGCGCCCACAGGCGGTTATCTGCTGACGGCCTGCATGGCCACCGGACGCGCGGCCGGGTTGGGCGCGGTCCGGTGGCTCAGATCACAGGTATAGTCGTTAGCGGCCCTTCCAGACGGGCGCACGTTTTTCGATGAACGCTTTCGGGCCTTCTTTGAAGTCTTCCGTCCCGACGATGCCGGCAAATGCCTTGCCGCTGTCTTTCCAGAGCTCGTCATCCGTCTTGCTGGTTGCATCCATCGCCACGGCGCGGCTGGCGGCGACAGCGAGCGGTGCGTTGGCGGTGATCCTTGCGGCAAGCGCTTCGGCTTCGCCCATCACTTCGGATTCTGGCACAACCTTGTTGACCATACCGAGTTCATAGGCCCGCTGTGACGGAAGTGGGTCACCTGTCAGGATGGCTTCAAGCGCGACTGCGCGCCCGACAGCGCGGGGCAAGCGGAACAGGCCGCCAGCTCCGGCGACGAGGGAGCGTTTTACTTCCGGAAGACCGAAATTCGTGTTGTCCGCGCAAATGATCATGTCACACGAAAGGGCGATCTCGGTGCCGCCTGCGAGGGCAGATCCTGTAATGGCC
>NZ_DFME01000072.1:1563-1860 GCF_002375605.1 Hyphomonas sp. UBA3601
GTGGCTTGGTCCGTTCGCGACGTGCGATTCCTGCAAACCCGCCTTTCTTCGTGGACAGGCCAGCACCATTCCCTGCGGAGATCTCCTTGAGGTCTGCGCCGGCACAAAATGCCTTGCCGACGGCAGTGAGAATGCCGACCCAGACTTCCGGATCAGATTCCATTTGGTCGATCGCGGCTTCCATAGTGCTTGCCATTTCGGCGTTGATGGCGTTGCGTGCCTCGGGTCGGTTCATGGTGATGATCGCGACATTGCCTTGTTTCTTGTACTCGACGGGCATGAGTGTCCTCCTTTGAC
>NZ_DFME01000072.1:2093-7198 GCF_002375605.1 Hyphomonas sp. UBA3601
GCTTATGGATTTGACATTGAGCCCCGAATACGCCGCGTTTCGTGACCAGGTCGCAGAAACGCTGAAAGCCAACGCCCATCTTGCGCCGGGCCCTGACGACAAAGGCCTGAAGCATCCGAAACGTCTCGCCTGGCAGGAGTTCCTGATCCGGGAAGGCCTGACGGCGCGTACCATTCCCACCGAATACGGCGGGTATGGCGCCGAGCCCGATATCCTGAAATCCCGGATCATTGCCGAAGAGTTCGCGCGTTCCGGGGTGCCACGGCCGCTCGCCGGTCAGGGCATTTCGATGCTGGTGCCGACATTGCTTGAACTCGGAACACCGGAACAGAAAGAGGCGTACATTGAGCGGACGCTCAAGGGAGAGCTGATCTGGTGCCAAGGGTACTCGGAGCCGGGCGCGGGATCTGATCTTGCGGCGCTGCGCACGCGCGCAGTCGAGGATGGCGATGACTTCGTCATCAATGGTCAGAAGATCTGGACCTCCACGGCGCGCCAGGCCGACATGATGTTCTGTCTCGTCCGAACTGATCCGGATGCCAAGAAGCATCATGGCATCACCTATATCCTGTTCCCGATGGATACGCCCGGCATCGAAGTACGCCCACTTGTCGATATGACCGGTTCGGCAAACTTCAACGAGGTCTTCTTCACCGATGTACGAGTGCCGAAAAGCGGCGTCGTGTTCGAGGTGAATAAGGGCTGGCAAGTCGCCAACGCAACGCTCACTCACGAGCGGGGCATGCTGGGGGACCCGAATGCCACCAAGGCCCGGTTCATCGAACTGGTCGAGCTGATGAAGGTTGAAACCGTAAACGGGCAACGCCTGATCGACAATCCGGTGCTGCGTGATCGGCTCATGACGCTGCAGGCCGAAGTCTACGCCATGCAGGCCAATGGGCTGAGGATCACAACAAACAGGCTCAAGGGCGAGGCGGCGGGGCTGGCAGGCCTGGTCGTGAAGCTTCAGGGCTGCGAACTCAATCACCAGATTGCGGCCTTGGCCATCGATGCGCTGGGCGAACTTGGCATCCTCTATGAGGAGGGCGAGCATTTGAGGTCCGGCGGGGCCTGGCAGTGGCGCTACATGTATGATCTCGGACTGATCATCGGTGGCGGTACGGCTCAGATTCAGAAGAACATTATTGCGGAACGCGGGCTTGGCATGCCGCGCGAACCCCGGCTGGCGAGGAGTTAAATCAATGGAATTCGGACTCTCAGAAGACCAGGTGATGTTGCAGGAAACCGTTCGCCGCTTCGTCGCCGAAGAAGTGTCGCTCGATCTTGTTCGCCAGATTGCAGAGGGCGAAATCCAAGTCGCTGAAACGCTTGCTGCTAATCTGGCCGCGCTGGGTCTCGATGGGCTACTTGTGCCGGAGAAAGATGGAGGGTCGGGGCTCGGTGTGCTCGACGCGGCCCTTGTCCAGGAGTGCTTCGGATACGGTATTGTTCCCGCACGTTTCTTATCGAACTCTGTCGCAGCCTATGCGTTGCGTGACTCTGGTTCCAGCATTCTGAACGACATTGCGAACAACGATGCGCGCTTCGGCATAGCCCTTAACGATTTTCTTTCGAGACGGGATGGTTCTGGCCTGTCGATTCGTGACGAGGCCGTCTCCGGGGCATCACTCATGGCCATGGACGTCGCGCGTTCGACTCACTTGCTTTTTCTGGCGAATGACACGGTCCGGATCGGTCGGGCCGGTTCTGCAGAACAGGTCAAGACGATCGACCGTACGCGTGAATTTTCGAAGGTCACAATTACCTCGTTCGAGAAGCAAATTACGGGAGCCGAAATCGAAAAGACGTTCGCCGTAGCTTGCATTCTTCTTGCCGCTGACACGCTCGGTGCCGCCCAATGCATGTTGGACAAGGCCGTTGCCTATGCGGGGGATCGCCAGCAGTTCGGTCGCGTGATTGGCTCTTTTCAGGCGGTGAAGCATCTTTGCGCTGAAATGGCGGCGAAACTTGAACCTGCACGCGCGTTGATATGGCACGCCGCTCATGCGTTGGACGTTGAGGATGATGAAGCGCTAGCGATGGCGTTTCTCGCCAAGGCGCATATGGCAGAAGTCGGAACCTTCATTGCCAAAACGTCTACGGAAGTACATGGCGGAATGGGCTTCACGGATCTCGTTGGCCTGCATTACTGGTACAAGCGAATTGGTGTAAACCGCCAGATCATGGGGTCGCCAATGGCGCTCAGGGAACTGGCTGCCCAGCAGCAGGGGCTGGTCGCATAGGTTAGCACATACGCGTGACATCAACTTGGCGGAACCATTCGCTTTGGTCGGCTGCGAAAATGTGGTGGAGCCACTCCAGAAAGCAACCTCCATTTTTTAACTTTCTGACGCGTGGCGTATGGTAGAGCCAGATGTCTATCGCAGGAGACCGAGGCGCCGGACATACAACGAGATCGGGAAAACGATCAGCTATGTGGGTAGGTAACAAGGCTGGCGCTATTGCGGACTTGCAGAATGATACCATTGTCTCCAATGTGTTCATGCGGCGCATCATGTCGAGACCCGGGAAGCTGTTTCCAGATATCTGAAGAAGTTCAGAGTAGGGACTATGGACAAGAGCTTTTCTCCTTGCCAGGTCGGATAGTGACGATGGCATTGCGTGATCCTTTTCCCATTCGGCCGATACGAAGCCGGCATAGTGCGATCTGCCAATACGACTGACCATCAGGTCAGACTCGGTTGGTTGCAGCCCCTGAATGGCGATGTCTCCCGCCAGGTCGTGAAAATCAGATGGTGAATCGCTGATTGTGAGATCGACGATCGTATCGGGATTGCTCAGTTGGAACTGCGCAAGACGAGGTGCGATCCAGTAAAGAGCTATCGCCTCACTGCAGACAAGCTGGATGTGCGTTCCTGAATCATTTGCTGCACTACAGACTTCGTTCTGAGCGGCTTCGATCGTGTCCGCGACAAGGTCGGCGTGTCGCAGTAGCGCGTCTCCCGCCTTCGTCAGGATTACCCCCGTGTGGTTCCGCCTGAATAGCTCTGTATGCAGCGTGGATTCGAGCTCGGTTATCCTGCGGCTGATCGTTGGCAATGAGACGCCAAGCAGGGATGCGGCAGCGCTCATACTGCAAGTCCGTGCCACCGCGCGGAAGATTCTCAACCGGTCCCAGTCAAACTGATCGAAAGAGCCTTGACTGCCTTGCGCGTGTGAAAGCCCCCGTTTCATTTTGTGCTGAAGTCACCCGCCCAAATTCATGTCATGAAAATTAACCATATAATGGAGAATTTTCATGAATGCAACTCAGGCTAGAAATAGGGCAAGGGCGGATATTGAACCTGAGGTACTTGCTGCGCGGGCAAGAGATTTTGGGTTTCGGCTCGCAGACCGCGACGAACTCCAAGCCGCCATTTCCATGGCGGAATCGCTGATTGACGGAAAGCTAGCGTCAGTCGATGCGATTTCGGCGATGAACGTTCAAACCGGTATGACGGCATGGGTGACGGGAGATCCGGTTGACGGCATTTTCCTGACCATACCGCTATCTGCGGAAGGCGAAGCTGCCGTCAGGAATGGTTCTTATGTGCCTGCGGCGCCGTCGTCTGAGCATTTGGCAACGCAGGGCAAGGATATCGCGGCATTTTATGTCGGCGTCTATGCGGGCAGTTCGCGGGAAGCGCGAAAAAAAATCATGACGGCGTCCGCTGTTCTTCGTGTGGAAATGTTCGGTGTGTTTCCCGCCTATGCGCGAGGCGCCACGGAGGACGGACGGCGCTCCATGTTGAGCTTGGGGTTTCAAGAATTTGAAGGGGGGCTCCCAGATTTGTTTATCCAGCCGCCATTCCAGACGGTTTTGGACCAGACATCATGAGCCAGATCCAAAACAAGATCGGAGAGTCTGTGCTTCTCCGCCGCGTGCCGCCTGAAGCTTATCTCGAATACTCAACAGAAATTGTAAGAACTCTCGATGGTTTCCATCAGATCAGCGCCATTCGATCTGCCGTCTTTCTCAGCGAACAGGATTGTCCATATGAGGAAGAATTTGACGGCAACGACTTCTGCGCAACACATCTCCTTCTGAAGGCGAAAGGGCGTCCGGTCGGGACATTACGCATTCGCTGGTTCGCGGAGTTTGCGAAGCTGGAACGGATCGCCTTGCTGCCGTGTGAGCGCGGGCGCGTCGGATTGCGCGTACTCTTGGCAACCGGTTTCGAGATAGTTTCGCGTAAAGGGTATGAGAGGATGATTGGCCAAATTCAGTCGCGCCTCTGGCCGGTCTGGTCCCGAACCTTCAAATGTCGTTTGATTGAGGGTCGGCCGGCTTTCTGGTTCTCGGATTACGAGTATCGCGAGATCGAAATCCCAATTCCCCGCCATCCGTTAGCGCTGCGAATGCAAGAAGACCCTTACCGCATCATCCGCCCCGAGGGTGCATGGGACGAACCCGGTGTTCTGGAAACCTCGGTTGCCAGATCGCAATCCAATGAACAAGCGGCATGAATGTGCGGAAAGTCTGGAATGGTGCCCGGGGGCGGAATCGAACCACCGACACGCGGATTTTCAATCCGCTGCTCTACCCCTGAGCTACCCGGGCGGGCCACTGGGGAAGCGCGGTATCTAACGAAGGGTTTTGAACTTGTCCATGCTGTTTTCAGTCATCCTCTGACATCTCTTGACCCGGCACCTCATCTGCCACATCCGCCGGTGCGCCTGGAATGGCATATCCTTCAGACAACCATTTGTTCAGGTCGACATCGGCGCAGCGTTTTGAACAGAAGGGCCGGTACTGCGCAGAGACAGGATTCTTGCGGCATTGGGAACATTTCGGTTGGACGGATTTGGGGGACACAGGTTTACTCATGCGGTCTGATATACTGTGGGCATCGGCTTCGTCGAGGCAAGATATGTGAAGCGTTGACCATACTTGTCTGACAGCTTGTCCAGAAGGGGCGCACCCGTCTTGTCCAGCCAGACCTTGGCCTGGCCTGGCAATTCAAGGGTCAGCTTGTGCATCGGATTTTGCTTGGCTGTGCGCTCCAATAGTCTCAACCCCGTCAGCGCAAGTGTCTCGTCGGTAGGGTTACCGCGAGAATCGAGCGTGCGTTCATGAAGCGGCGTTTCGCGCCAAGGCAGCGCGA
>NZ_DFME01000072.1:7429-9032 GCF_002375605.1 Hyphomonas sp. UBA3601
CCAGGCAGGACTTCATCGTATCCTGAACCTTCTTACGAGATCCGGTATTGAGGGGCGCGACACAATCAAGGATGACAAGACCGCCGAGGCTACGGAGGCCTACCTGTCGGGCCAGCTCTCGGGCAGCATCAAGATTGAGCTGAAGCGCGCGGCTCGCCGCGCTACCCTTGCTTTGCCGCCCGGCGCTATCAATATCGACCACTGTCAGAGCCCTGGCGCGCTCGATGCACAGACGCCCTCCCTTCGGGATGGTCACAACTGTCGACGAGGCTTCGTCAAACGCCGCTTGAATGCGGTCATCACCGATCTCCACATCGTGAATTGGTGCTTCGCGCCATGAGTTGTTGTCTGCTGCTGGGATGCGCGTGTCGGTCATCGACACGCGAGGCAGCTTGTCTTTTCGTGCCTCTGCCATGACCGTCACGTCTACAGACTGACCTTCTGTAAGTCCGTGGTCTGCTGGCAAGCGCAGGAACGCCTCAGCCTTACCGGCCGTCTCGACAAATGCGCCGCCTTGTTCGGGTTGTAGCGATCGGATCCGGGCAGGGGCCTGCGCGCCCAGGGTCAGCTGTGTCTCGCTGTCGGACCAACGTGTGATCTTGAGTGCGACAGGTCGGCCCGTATCGTCCAGCAAGACTTGGCGCGTTTCGCCAACACAGACTTCGCGCAGGATTCGGATCGGTTAATCCCCCGCAATCATGGCGATTAGGGCTGACGTAACCGCGTCGTCCGCCGCTGCGGTACCTTCGACTGCTGGCTTGAGACGTGATGCCATCGTCTTGCCTCGTTCCACACCCCATTGGTCAAACGGGTTGAGCTGCCACAAATGCCCGGCGAGATAGGTCCGATGCTCATACAGGGCCACCAGTGCGCCGAATGCCGCTGGCCCGAACGTATTGTGCACGAGGAAGGTGGATGCGCGACCACCCGCATGGACCTTCTGGCGTGCGACTTCGTCTGACAAATCAGGCTCTTCCTGTTTGACTTCATCGAAGCTCCGTCCATTCGCGAGCACTTCGGCCTGCGCCAAGGCATGAGCTGTCAGAGCGTTAATGCCTTCCGGATCCCGGCTGCGATCTGGAGCGAGGATGAATTCGCAAGGCACGTCTTGTGAGCCCTGGTGTAGCCATTGATGGTAGGAGTGCTGGCCAACCGATCCTTCGCCGCCCCAGAGCGCCGGAGCGGTTGCACCAGATACCATTGTGCCCGTCGGGCCAACGGTCTTGCCATTCGATTCCATTTCAAGCTGTTGCAGATAGGTCGGCAACATTCGCAACCGGTTCGCATATGCGAGCAGGACGCGCATCTTTTCGTTCCGAATTGTCGCGTTCCAATAGTCGAGCAGGGCCAGGCGCATGGCGGCATTCTCTTCGAGTGGAGCCGACCGGACATGCGCATCCATCTCGGCGGCGCCTTTCAGTATGCCCTCGAACGTGTCTGCGCCGAGATAGATCATGCAAGCCAGTGATGCTGCCGACCAGAGCGAGAAACGCCCACCCACTGACAGGGGCATATCAAACACATGTGCTTCTCGGCCATTCAGCCAAGCCTTGGCGCGATCCGGATTTGCTGTAACCAACGCGAGATGCTGTTGCGATTGATC
>NZ_DFME01000072.1:9233-9999 GCF_002375605.1 Hyphomonas sp. UBA3601
CCGATGACCAGCGTGCGCGTCGGGTCAAGCCCATGCATGGCGCGGTCCAGGTCAAAGGGGTCGACATTCGCGCAGAAGCGGAGATCGATATTGCCAGAGGCTTTGTCCTCAAACGCGTCGGCGATCAGGCGAGGACCGAAATCAGACCCGCCGATGCCGATGTGGAGAACGGCATTGAAAGGTAGGCCAGTCGAACTCGTCACGCTGCCTGAAACAACATCCCGCGCAAAGGAGAGGGCGGGCAGAACGCTTTGCCTGACTGTCTCGGCCTCGCCTGACAATTCGGACTGCGCGCGCAATGCCCAATGCAGGGCGGGGCGCCTCTCCGAAGGGTTCACGATATCACCAGCGAACAAGCTGTCTGCAGCCGATTGAAGGTCGGAGACACGCCCAAACTGAAGCAATCCTGCTTCTGCTTCGGCGTCCAGATAGTGTCGGGAAAGGTCAATGGACCAACCTGCGGCGCGCAGCGGAGCAGAAGATGCACGCGCATCTGCGAGCGTCTTCAGAGAAGTCTGGCTTACCCGGTCGGCATGAGGCTTGAGGTCGGTGGTCATGTCATTGTCCTAGCGTAAGTTCTGGCTGTTTCCGCTTATCCGGGGTTTCCGACCGGGGCAAGACTGGAAACTAGACCGCAGTGAACTGGCATTTGCGTGCTTGAAACCCACGCCGCACATGGCTATGAGGCGCGTTTAACAGGCTATTCGGCCTGGTGTTCATGCGTCCGGCGGGCCGGACACCTAATTTGAATAAAGGAGAGGCCCGA
>NZ_DFME01000123.1:0-8232 GCF_002375605.1 Hyphomonas sp. UBA3601
TGTCGGCGGGTCTGATCCAGCGGACCTGACGCTGCGGTTCGCGCGAGGTCCGCTTCCCAGACGAATCGAGGTGTTGTTGGAAGTGAACGCGTTCTTGCAGACCATTCCACCCGCAGGATTAAGAGGCTGGCAGGACCGGGCGCGGTCATACTCGTTGCCGCTCACGCCAACACGACGGGGTCTCGCCAGGCTGGTCAAACTTTGGAGCCGCTGGAAAGGTCCGCTCGGGCTGATACAAAAACAACACACTACCTTGCTGGATAGAGATATTCCGATCACACCCAATATCCGCTGGGTGAAAGACGAAGCTATTCGTATCTATTCTCGTGATGCGGAATTCGGCGTGAAGATGCAGATCGAGCGCGGCGATGGCAGTGAATTCGACGCTTTGCGCGAGTTCACGACCGGCATGGATCGGCGGGCAATCGACTGGAAACACTCTGCACGCCACCGCAACCTGCTCGCCAAGGAATTCCGAACCGAACGCAATCACAATATCGTCTTCGCTTTTGATACGGGTCGATTGATGAGCGAGCCGCTTGGCGGCGTGCCCAAGATTGATCGCGCCATCAATGCCGGACTACTCCTGTCCTTTGTGTCTCTTCGCAGCGGCGACCGCGCCATGATCTATGGCTTTGATGCCAAGCCCGGTTTCATGAGCGGGTTCATGTCTGGTCAACGCAGTTTCACAAAAGCTCAGGATCTGGCGGCTCAACTGGATTACTCCGCTGAGGAGGCCAATTTCACGCTTGCACTCTCCTCACTCGCGAGCAAGCTGGAGCGACGCAGCCTCATCATTATTTTCTCCGACTTTGTCGACACGATTTCGGCCGAACTCATGCTGGAAAATGTGAAACGCCTGACTGATCGGCATCTGGTGATATTTGCCACATTCGAGGATGAATCGCTCGCAGAAATGGTAGATGCGCCACCAAGTTCAACGGAATCTGTAACTCGCGCCGTCATCGCAGACACGCTCATGGCTGAGCGCGACACCGTCCTGCTTCGGCTTCAGCGCATGGGCGTACAAGTGATCGAGACGAGACCGGAACAATTCGGCGCGGAACTGATCTCCCGGTACCTTCAGATCAAACAGAGGGACATGCTGTGAGCGACCTTCTCAAATCCTACCGCTTCCGCGAAGAGCGTGAGTCCGACTGGCGCAAACTGGACTTGATCCTGACACGGGCTGAAAACTCCGGCGTGAAAGCGCTCAGCGACGACGATATGACAGCCTTGCCTCGCCTCTATAGGCAGGCGGTTTCTTCCTTGTCGGTGGCGCGCTCCATTTCGCTCGACCAGAATGTCATCGCCTATCTCGAAAGCCTCTGCACACGTGCATATTTCTTCGTCTACGGCGCCCGGACCTCCATCGGCGAGCGCATGATGGATTTCCTGCGACGCGACTGGCCTGCTTGTGTCTCCTCGGCCATCGGGCCAACTTTGCTGGCAGCTCTGTTCCTGTTTGGCGGATGGGCGCTCGCATTCTTTCTGTGCATGCAGGACATGGAATGGTTCTGGACTTTTCATGGCCAGAACATCTGGGACGGGCGCAATCCGGATGCGTCCGTCGAATATCTGAGGTCCACAATCTATACCGACGAGGGAGATCACGGCGACGGCCAGCTGACTTCCTTTGCGAGTTTCCTGTTCAACAACAATGCCCAGATTGCGCTGTTTGCTTTCGCGCTCGGATTTGCGTTCGGTATCCCCACCGCATGGCTGCTCGTATACAACGGTGTCATGATGGGCTCACTTCATGCCGTATTCTGGGACAAGGGGCTTGGCTATGAATTTACCGGATGGCTGGTGATCCACGGAACAACCGAGTTGTTTGCCATCATACTGGCAGGAGCAGCGGGCTTCGTGATAGGGGGCGCAGTCGCTTTCCCCGGCCAGATGACCAGGTTGAACTCGGCGCGCCATGCCGGGCAAAAGGCCGCCACAATTGCAATGGGGTGCGTCATCATGCTGATCGTCGCGGCTTTGCTAGAAGGCTTCGGGCGGCAAATGATCAATAGTGACGCGATCCGCTATACGATCGCTCTGAGCATTCTCGGTTTGTGGTGCGCATATTTTTATCTGCCAAGACGAACGGACACCGTATGAGCTCTACCGTTCCTCCGGCACCAGACACCGTGAACCTTGCGAATGTTGAAGCTGCGCGCCGCCGCCGCGCCCGCATGCAAGAGCAGGAGCGTCAGTCGAAACTTGTACGAAAACTGGTCACGCCGGAAGGCGCCGCGATACAGCTTAAACTGGCTACTGCATCCGAGCGTGCAGGCGCGTTTCTCATCGATGTCGCGATACAATGGGCCATCGTAATCGCGACCGCTTTGGGGCTCTCTTTTGCAATAAGGGCCATGGACCCCGAGAGTGCCAATATCGCTTGGGCGGTTTGGCTTGTCTTTTTCTTCTTCGTCCGAAATTTCTACTACATCTTCTTCGAACTTGGCACGAAGGCTGCCACACCCGGAAAGCGCGCCCTTGGCGTCCGGGTCACCTCTCGCAATGGCGGGCGTCTGACTGCGAACTCGGTTCTAGCCCGGAATTTCATTCGTGAAATCGAAATCGGTCTACCCTTTCAGTTCCTTATGATGGGCGGGGATCAAGTGACCAGCTGGATGGCCCTGCTTGGCTTGGTCTGGTCCGGCATCTTCCTGCTCTTCCCAATCTTCAACAAGGACAAGATGCGCGTTGGCGACCTGATTGCTGGCACCTGGGTAATCAAAAACCCCAAAACCAAGCTGATGGGCGATATCTCATCGACGACCCGAGCCACTACGCATGAGCGATTTGCCTTCACACCCCAACAAGCCGAAGCCTATGGCATTCATGAATTGCACGTATTGGAAGATGTCCTTCGCCAGTCAACGCAAGATGTAAAGGCGCAGGTCGCGCTTCGCATTCGGCAAAAGATTGGATGGCAAGCCCAGCCGGGTGAAACCGATATCGCCTTTCTGGAAGCCTATTATGCAACCCTTCGAAGGCGGCTCGAACAACGCATGATTTTGGGCGAACGGAAAACCGACAAGTTCGACGTGCGCTGACTATCTACAAACGCCCCTGCACCCAATCCCGGGTCAGGAAGCCGTCGATCAGGTCACACACGAGACCCAACTCAACCAGCGCAGACGCATAGCGACGTGGATCCACCAAGGTTTTGAAGATCGAACCTGCTTCGAACTGATCCTCCGCTTCCAGCGCCAGAGTCATGTGACCATCTTCGAACACACCGCGAAGCTTGCCCCCGGAAAAGTGCCGCTCCAATGCGATCAGGCGCTCCATACTGTCTGGGGACAACAACGCCCGGGCCTCCACCTGGTCTGTCGAATAGACGGTAAAAGCTTCCTCGAGTTCGCGGGAAATCAGATCCACTTTCTTCAGGTCACCCGAATACCTGCCCCGCTTCCACCATCCAGACCGCGCGATCACGGTTCGACCAAGAAAGCGCTCTGGGTATTCGACATGAACCAGAATGCCCTGAAATACGGTCTTGCTATTCTTGCCACCGGTTTCAAGTTTGGCTTCAACCAATGCAAAGCGAGTCCCCGCACGCTCACCCGAAATCAGATCTTCGAATTTGAGACGCGAGTGACCCGGTAGCAATTTGACAGTTTTCAGTATTTCAAAAGCTGGCGTCGGCGCGTCAGGACCGTTCGTGGAACTCATGTTGATCGCGCCTAACGGCGTATTCACTGTCGAGTTCATCTTGCCAGAATAGGCCGCATTCAACTCCTTCGCCCGAGAAGCCAGCGTCTTCAAATCGACAATACCGGACAGGTCTGGATGCAATGTGTCATAGGTGAAGCCAAACGGTTCACAGGCAGCTGAAAGGATCAACTGCTTGGTCTGCGACTTCATTGTAAAAACCTTGACCCAGGCGGTCGCCGACACAATCGCGCCTGACACCAAGACCAGAAATATGAGTCCGGGTGAGATGATATCAACACTCACGAGCGTAGAGATCATCAACAAAATAATAATGAAGACCGGGATGCCAGCACCGATAATTGAACGCGTTATCGCTGCACGTATTGTGGCTTTCCGACTCTCTTCCCGCCGGGACAGTTCGGGCTCAAGTACATCCGACCAAACACGCTCAGCCTTAGCAAACTCTGTACGACGACCCGATAACGCCGCGAGGGATGGCGCGCGCGTCAAAGCGTCGTTCAACCTGTTTGGACTAATGTCTGACATACTGAGTCCCCCTCAGGTATCAGGCTTAGGGACCCGACAATTTGGGATCAAGCCGCGAGCGTAAGTTCCTTGACGGCCGTGACGCAATTGCGCCCCTTGGCCTTGGACTCGTAAAGCGCGCCGTCCGCCTGTTCGAGCATGTCGTCGAAATCCGAGTTGGGCGGTAACATGGCCAGGCCGAAACTCGCAGTGACACTCACGGGTTGTCCGTCCACGATGACGACATGGTCTTCAATGGAAGAACGAAGACGGTCACAGACGCTGAGCGCCTTCTCCATATCGACATTGCTGAGCAGGACAACAAACTCTTCACCGCCCCAGCGCCCAAGTCGGTCGAATGGACCGCGAAGTTCAGAATATGCGACCGCCGCGATTTCTCGCAGCACACGGTCGCCCGCTGCATGACCATGCTGGTCGTTTACCGCCTTGAAATAGTCGATGTCGAACAACGCCACCGCCGATGTCATCTCCGTCCGGCTCATGCGCGCGAGTTCTTCACAGGCAAATTGTTTGAAGAACTTGCGGTTTAGCAGTCCCGTCAGTGCGTCAGTAGAGGCCATATCTTCCAGCGTGCGCTGGTAAATTCTCATTCTGTACTCGTGTTGGGCAGCAATTGCGGCCGTCGGAACGGCCACACAGGACGCAATGAAAAGGTTCGCGACAATGAAATTCTGGGGATCAGACGGGAACCCCATTGAATAGACAATGACGGAAAAGGTGAAGCATAGGCAAAGCGCCGTAATCGCCACAAAAGCGAAAAAGGTCAGCGATTCGACCACATCTTCGAATTTACCCTGCACGTCCCGACTCCCGGTTGCTGTAGCGGTTGTGACATAGGAAGTATATTTTACCGTCAATCGATTGAGGAATTTTAACGCCTGACCATTCATCTTTTGGAAACAAGCAGACAAGCTGGTCGCTACGCCTTGACGTTGCGCCAATGCTCACCCAATCAGGCATGGGACTGGCTGAATTTTTATTGTTAGCGCTCCGAAGCCGTCGTTCCCGAGCCGTCCAACAGCCTTTCTCGCGTTCTGAAATTACAAAAAATTTCGCAATGGCGCGGTTGACGCTGTGGTTCGCAGCTCTTAACTCCGCAGCATCGTTAGCAGTCGTGCCGGGTGAGTGCTAAAGCCCCCTGACATTTGCTTGCTGACGACCGTTTTCAATTGAACTCGTCAAAGAGACAAGAGGGCTAAATCCAATGAAACTTCGTCCCCTGCACGACCGTGTCGTCGTGCGCCGCGTCAAGGAAGAAGAGAAAACCAAGGGCGGGATCATCATTCCCGACACCGCAAAGGAAAAGCCGCAGGAAGGCGAAATCGTCGCCGTCGGCGCTGGTGCGATTGGTGACGACAACGAGCGTGTCGCGCTCGACGTCAAAGCTGGTGATCGCGTGCTCTTCGGTAAATGGTCCGGCACGGAAGTGACCGTCGATGGCGAAGAACTGCTCATCATGAAAGAGAGCGACATCATGGGTGTCCTGGAGGGCTAAGCCCCCACACTTTCGCTTTCCATCAGACAGAATTCTCAACAGAGGTAATCCACAATGTCAGCCAAACACGTAGTTTTCGGCGCAGAAGCTCGCGAACGGATGCTGAAAGGCGTCGATACGCTTGCCAACGCCGTTAAAGTCACGCTCGGTCCAAAAGGCCGTAACGTCGTCATCGAGAAATCCTTCGGCGCTCCGCGCACCACGAAGGACGGCGTCACCGTCGCAAAAGAGATCGAGCTTGAAGACAAGCTGGAAAACATGGGCGCACAAATGCTGCGCGAAGTGGCTTCCAAGGCCAACGACGTTGCCGGTGACGGCACCACGACCGCAACGGTTCTCGCCCAAGCCATCGTTCGCGAAGGCCTGAAGCGCGTTGCTGCCGGCATGAACCCAATGGACCTGAAGCGCGGCATCGACAAGGCATCCGCCGAAGTCGTTAAAGACCTCGCTCATCATTCCAAGAAGGTGAAGTCGAACGAAGAGATTGCCCAGGTCGGCACGATCTCTGCAAACGGCGACACCGAAGTTGGCGCAATGATCGCCGAAGCCATGGCGAAAGTCGGCAATGAAGGCGTCATCACGGTTGAAGAAGCCAAGTCGCTCGAAACCGAACTCGATGTTGTCGAAGGCATGCAGTTCGATCGTGGCTACCTGTCGCCTTACTTCATCACCAATCCGGACAAGATGATCGCGGAACTCGAAGATCCGTTCATTCTGCTGCACGAGAGCAAGCTGTCTTCCCTGCAGCCAATGCTGCCGATCCTCGAAAACGTTGTTCAGAGCCAGAAGCCGCTCCTGATCATCGCTGAAGATGTCGACGGTGAAGCACTGGCCACCCTCGTGGTCAACAAGCTGCGCGGCGGCCTGAAGATCGCTGCTGTGAAAGCTCCAGGTTTCGGCGACCGCCGCAAAGCCATGTTGCAGGACATCGCTGTCCTTACCGGCGGCCAGGTCATTTCCGAAGATCTCGGCATCAAGCTCGAGAACGTCTCCATGGACATGCTCGGCACCGCGAAGAAAGTCGCCATCACAAAAGATGACACGACCATCGTGGACGGCGCTGGCGCCAAGAAAGACCTCGAAGCTCGCGTGTCGCAGATCCGCAAGCAGATCGAAGACACGTCTTCCGACTACGACAAGGAGAAGCTGCAGGAGCGTCTCGCGAAACTGGCTGGCGGCGTAGCTGTCATCAAGGTTGGCGGTGCCACTGAAGTGGAAGTGAAAGAGCGCAAGGATCGCGTCGATGACGCCCTGAACGCCACGCGTGCCGCTGTGGAAGAAGGTATCGTCCCTGGTGGTGGTACGGCGCTTCTCGCTGCTGCAAGCAATATCGACGTCAAAGGTCTGAATGCTGACGAACAGGCCGGTATCGACATCGTGCGCAAGGCTCTGGAAGCTCCGGTTCGCCAGATCGCTGAAAACGCCGGCGTCGAAGGCTCGGTCGTTGTCGACCAGATCCGTCGCGGCAAGGGCAAGGGCTTCGGCTTCAACGCCCAGACCGAAGAATATGGTGACCTCGTCGCCATGGGCGTGATCGACCCGGTGAAAGTTGTGCGCTCTGCTCTGCAGAACGCTGCATCGGTTGCTGGCCTGTTGATCACGACGGAAGCGTCCATCGCTGAAGCCCCAAAGAAGGAAGGTGCCGGCGGCGGCATGCCTGACATGGGTGGCGGCATGGGCGGAATGGGTGGCATGGGCTTCTAAGCCCGGCCCTCAAAGCCAAATTGTCAGAGGCAGCACTTCGGTGCTGCCTCTTTTTTTGGGCGAAATGATCCTTCCGACGCACTCGATTCCAGCTTCTCTACCGCTGCGGCAACCGCTTAGAGTTGCCAAAAACACAAACGGGAGAGAAACAAAGTGGCATCTGCTTCGGATATGAATTTCGGTGACATGCTTGATGCTGTGGGCGAGATGCTTGGTCCGGAAGACCTGGCTCTGGCCCACGGGACACGGCGGACATACTGGCCAGACTTCACGGCTCGATCAAACCGGCTTGCGCGGAATTTACGCGAGATGGGGATCGAAACAGGCGACAAAGCTGGCTTCTATCTACGTAACCAGCCTGAATATACTGAAGCGCTCGCCGCTTGTTTCAAAGGTCGTTTCACGCATGTGAACGTCAACTATCGCTATCTCGCCGACGAACTCTTCTACATTTTTGATAACTCGGACGCTGCGGTTGTGTTCTTTGATGCACAATTTACTGATCAGGTTGAACTGGTCCGCGGTCGCTTGCCCAAGCTGACGGCCTGGGTCCAGATTGGCGGCGGAGACGTGCCTGACTGGGCGGTAGACTATGACTGTCTCGCCGCCGACGGTGACCCGTCTCCGCTCGGCATCGACCGATCACCAGAAGATTTGTTTTTCCTCTACACCGGCGGAACCACCGGAATGCCCAAAGGCGTGATGTGGTCACAATCTGTCTGGCGACAGGCGTCCAGAGAAGGCGCAGAGAAAGCCGGTCTGCCCTACCCGTCCACTATGGAAGAGTTCAAGATGGCAGTTCAGCTTATGGGAAAAACGGCGCGGCAGGTGCT
>NZ_DFME01000123.1:8359-20680 GCF_002375605.1 Hyphomonas sp. UBA3601
GGTGCCCGCCTGTCCTCTGATGCACGGCACAGGGCTGTTCACGGCGATGGGTGCGCTGCTAGGCGGCGGCGCAATTATCACGCTGGAACAGAACACCAGCTTTGACCCTGAAAACTTGTGGGAAACCGTCTCGGAACATGGCGTGACGAGCATGGCGATCGTCGGAGATGCATTCGGAAAGCCGATGCTAAAAGCTCTCGACGACAATCCTGGCCGTTGGGATGTCAGCTCTGTACAAACCATCGTATCGTCCGGCGTAATGTGGAGCGCGGAGGTCAAACAAGGCCTCCTGAAGCATATGCCTCAAGCCGCCATGATGGACAGCTTTGGCTCATCTGAAGCGGTCGGCTTCGGATCATCCACAACGACGCTCGAAGGCGGAACCCAGACGTCCAAATTCGAGATCGGCCCGAACTGCAAGGTATTTTCCGAAGATGATCGCGAGATCGTGCCCGGCAGCGGCGAGGCCGGGATCATCGCCCGCGGCGGCGCAGTCCCTCTTGGCTACTACAAGGACGAGGCGAAGACCGCCACAACGTTCCGGACAATCAACGGGGTCCGTTACGCCATACCGGGCGACTGGTGCACGGTGGAGGCGGATGGCACGATCTCATTGCTGGGCCGGGGATCAAATTGTATCAATACGGCAGGTGAGAAAGTCTATCCAGAAGAGGTCGAAGAGGCCTTGAAGGAACATGCTGCCGTCAAGGACGCACTCGTTGTCGGCGTGCCCGATGAGAAGTGGGGCAACGCCGTGACGGCCGTCGTATCCACAGATTCAGAGGTCAGCGAAGACGAACTGCGCAGCTTTGTGCAATCACGTATTGCCCGCTACAAGGCTCCCAAGTCTGTTTTGTTCAAAGATGATCTTGGGCGCGCGCCGAATGGCAAGGCCGACTATAAGTCCATCAAGGCATTCGCGCTCGACAAGCTGGGCATCAGCCAATGAGCAACAGGCCTCTCAACGTGTAGGCCACGACAGCGACCACCAGCATCGACACAAGGGCTATGCCGACAAACCAGATAAGCCGTCTGGTGAGCGGCGGCTCCTCGTTGTCGTCTGCTGGCTGTACCGGATCAATGCGCATGATAGCCATCTCCCGGCTTAACTTTGCCCCAGAACAGGCTGTAGACGTATGCTGTATAGGCCAGAATGATCGGCAGCATGATCACGGCGCCCACCAACATCAGAACGAGTGCATTGTCCCGCGCAGCAGCCTCATGGATGGATATTTCGTACGGCACGATGAATGGGTAAAGGCTGACGCCGAGGCCCACGTATCCGCTGGCAAAAATGCCCGCCGCCAAAAGGTAAGGTCGCCAGTCCGGCGCTGTGCCCACCGCGCCCTGTTTCATCGATAGGTCTCTCCACAGCCAGACGACAAGTGCCATGCTGACCAGGGGCACCGGCGCGAGCGGCAGGAAGCGTGCAGGCTCAATATGGCTCATGGAAAAGCCCCACCGATCGCCAATGGATGCGTCCACTGAAAGCGTCGCGAAACTGACTGCCAGGAAACAAATTGCCACGCCAGCAAGTGCCATCCGGCCCCACTTGCGCGCCTTGTCATGCAACTCACCTTCGGTTTTGAGAACCAGCCAGCAAGCGCCGAGCAACATGTATCCGATGACAACAGAGATACCGGTCAGAAGGGTGAATGGCGTCAACCAGTCGAACGCGCCGCCCGCGAAGGCACCGCCCTCGACATGAATGCCCTGTACCATCCCGCCAAGCATGATGCCCTGTGAAAATGCGGCGGTGAACGATCCACCATAGAAAGCGCCATTCCAGAAGATACGAGTGGGTCGACGCACGGCCTTGTGTCGGAATTCAAACGCGACGCCGCGGAATATCAATGCAGCCAACATGATAAGCACAGGCAAATAGAAGGCTGGCATGATGATCGCGTATGCGGTGGGAAACGCCGCAAACAGGCCGCCACCACCAATGATCAGCCATGTCTCATTGCCGTCCCAAACGGGCTCGACGGTGGCGGTCATCATGTTCCGCTCTTCTTCAGACTGCGCGATCGCGGTGAACATGCCAACGCCGAGATCGAACCCGTCAAGCAAGACGTACATCATGACGCCGATGGCGAGGATCAGGGCCCAGATGAAGGGTAGGTCGATAGCCATGTTCGCCTCCTATTCCGCCGCAACGATATCGTCGGATGTTTCGGCCTTGTCATCGACTGCGCCCATTGGAGACCCAGGAGGACGCCGCTCACGGCCAGAAGGGTCCGTGGGACTGTCATCAAAGCCGCGCGTGGCAATGCGCGCCATATATACGACACCGGCCGTGAAAATGATGGCATAGACGACCATGAACACGAGCAAGGACGTCGCCACCTGCCCGGCAGAGACCGGTGACAGGCTGTCCACCGTGCGCAAATGTCCATAGACCGTGTAGGGCTGGCGACCGACTTCCGCAGTAATCCACCCGGTCACGACAGCAATGAAACCAAGCGCGCCAGCCGGGACAGCCGCAATGTGGAAGAGACCCGGTGTGTCCAGCTTTTTCCTCCACCAGAGGAAGGTGCCCCAAACGCCCATGGCCAGCATGCCGAGCCCGGCCCCTACCATAATGCGAAATGCATAGAAGACGAGCCATAGCGGCGGCCGTTCGGATTCCGGAAAGTGGTCGATGCCATGAAGCATTTCGCCTTCCTCCAGGCCGGGGAAAAGGAATGAACTGGTGCCCGGAACCGTTATGCCCGCATGGCCGCATTCGGAACCATCCGGCCACGCGATCAGAACCGTGCCCTGCACTTCCTTGGATTCACACCATCCCTCCACCACTGCGATCTTGGCGGGCTGGTACTTGTGCGCAACTTCGCCCGACCAGTGTCCAACCATGATCTGGATCGGCAGCAGGACGGCCAGAGTGCCCGACGCCATACGAATTTGCCACTTGGTGGGCTCGGTTGTCCGACCTTTCAGAGTCTGCCACGCACCCGCAGCGAGAATTACCGCCGCAGTCGTAGTATAGGCAGCCAGCAACATGTGTGCGAGCCGACTTGGCAGGCTCGGATTGAAGATCGCCTCGATCCAGCTGGTTGCATAAAAATTGCCGGTCTCTGCATCAATCGCAAAGCCGGCTGGCGTCTGCATCCAGCTGTTTGCGGCGAGGATCCAGAAAGCTGAAATCGTGGTGCCGATTGCTACAGCGCATGTCGCAGCAAAGTGCAGCTTCCGACCAACTTTTTGCCAGCCAAACAGCATCACGCCCAGGAATGTTGCCTCCAGGAAGAAAGCGGTCAGCACTTCATAGGCCAACATGGGGCCCATGACGCTGCCGGTGATCTCAGAGAACAGGCTCCAATTCGTACCAAATTGGTAGCTCATCACGACCCCGGATACGACGCCCATGGCGAAAGCGAGTGCGAAGATTTTCACCCAATGCAGATAAAGGCGCTTGAAGACTTCCCTGCCGGTCTTCAGCCACAAGCCTTCGCATACCGCGAGAAAAGCCGCGAGACCGATCGTGAAGGCAGGAAAGAGAATGTGAAAGGCGACGACGAAAGCAAACTGAAGTCGCGACAAGATGAGTGCATCAAATTCCATGAGGCTCGCTCCGGATCATATATGCAATTTTTCTAATATAGTTTGCAGGCTGGCCAAACTTGACGAGCTGACGCGCGCCGGTCTGACGCAGGCGCGCCCAGTCAGCCCTTCCGACGCAATGTCCTGAATATGGCGTCAGCGCGCGCCGCAATGCCCCCATCGTCCTTCACCAGCCTCGCTGTAACGTGAACATGGTCACCGTCTATCAGCGTAACATGCGGATGCGCTTCCAGCCAGCAGCCCTCCCGAACGATGTCCATGAACTCCATGGTCAGCTTGAGCGTGACCGACATCTTGCCGGTCGCGCTCCAGACAGCCCACGCCAGCGCACTATCGGAAAAAGCGCAGGTCATTCCGCCGTGAAGGAAGCCCATGCCATTGCAGTGACGATCCAGCACCCACATGCCGGTGCGCACATCGCCTGATGCCGACGCACGATACGTGGGACCATTGTGTAGCGTGAATTTCCCGCGGGATGGCGTTGGCGCGAATCCCGGCGGCGGTTGTCTCAGCGGCTCAACCGCCTCACTCACCCATGTTTCCGAATACGTCGTGATGGACTGTATCGCCGGGCTCAATCCCCAGTTCAGCGGCACGCCCCCCCGCCAGTTCCAGCACGCCCTTCACCGGCACGCCCGGATTGATCCGACGCAGCGATCCTGGAACAGTTTCGCGAGCAATCGCCAGCACTTTGCCATCAGGATCAATGAACAGCATGTCCAGAGAGATCAGCGTATTCTTCATCCACATATTGGCTTCGCGCGGCTGGCCGAAATCGAACAGCATGCCAGCATTTTCTGCGAGCTCTTCCCGATTCATGAGGCCTGTCTGGACTTCTTCCGGGTCATTCGCCAATTCGACCGTAAAGCTGTGCTCAGTCTCTCCCGACATGATTGTGAGAGGGCCGGTTTCCAGCTGGGCGAAAGCCGCAGGCAAGAACAGGACGAGCGATGCAAAAGCAGAAGAGATGAAACGTATCATGGGGCTTGTTTAGACGGGTGCCCGCAAGGCGGCAAGCTGTCTTGGCTGCTGCTTACCCGCGTTTAATGTGGCTAACGTGCTCACCTTTTGAACCGGTTTCAATGCAGACTTCCAGATCCGTGCCAGGCTCAATATCTTCGTAGCCGGCTTTGCGCAGAACGACGGCGTGCACGAAGATATCCGTGTCATCGCCTTCGCGCTGAACGAACCCATAGCCGCGGGTGCGATTGAACCATTTCAGCGTGACCGTCTCGTAATCGCGCTCAACACCTTTCTCCTTGGCGACGGTGGCCCGAGGGCGTTCCATCTCAATTATATTAGCGGTTTGCCAACCGCGGTCGCCTTTCACGGCGTCACAAACGATGCGCGCACCCTCATCGGCAGAGGACTCACCATACCCCCTCAGGCATGTCACATGCAGCATCACGTCTCCCGTCAGACTTGCGTCAGACGTCGACTCGGCGACAATAAATCCGTAGCCCTTGGCACTATCGAACCATTTCACATGGCCAATTACGCGCACGGCATCCTCCACGGATGCAGGCTCTGACTCTGATTTGGCGGCTATTCTCGTCATCAACCCGTATTCCCCAATCAGGCAACCTAAAATGTGTTAACGCGCTTGTCACGCGATCTTCACATCAAAGAATGGCTTTCTGCGCCCCTGCCCGCCGCTTACCCCCGCAATGTGGACAGAAATGGGCAAGCGCGGTGAGACACTGCAGCAACGCCCCGTCATACCTCCCTGCCGTGATCATCCTCACAGCCCATTTACCAAGAATATGCTTGCAACGTTAAGTAACGGAAAGCTATACATTGCTGCCAAACTTGGCGCGTAGATTGGAATATATGAGCAATCATACCCTCGACACCTTCAAAGAATTGCTCTTGGAAGGCCTGTGCGACAGCGATGTCCTGCCCCGGGCGCTCGAGATGGTCAATGCGCATTGTGGTGCGGAAACTACACAACTCATTTCCGTCAGTGATGCGACCTTCATTCTGGATTCCGCCGTCGAGGGCACCGTCGATCGCGACCTTTTCCAAAATGAGCAGGAGTATCTCGCCATCAATCCGCGCACCCGGATTCTGGCCTCGCGCGAGATCGGCCGAATCATTCGAGACCATGAAGTGGCAGATGAGGAGACCGTGGCCACCAATGCCGCCTATCAGGAACTCCTGATTCCGGCCGGCGTCGGCCAGTTCGCCGGCACGGTCCTCGCCAGCGATGACTCGACCGTGGTGGCCCTGGCGATTGCCCGCCCCCGCGATGATGGTCCGTTTTCGGATGATTCCATTGCCCGCTTTTCTCAGATGGTCCGCGCAGCCATTCCGGTCACGCATCTTGCAGGGCGCATTGTCAGCCGGCAGGAAACGTCGCTGCTGGACATGTTCGGCCGCCAAGCCTGCGTCGCCATCCTGCACAAATCCGGCACGGTCGTCCGGCAGTCAGAACAGTTCGAGAAACTGCTCGCGTCCGGCGTGGTCCGCACCGATGGGCTCGGCCGCCTGGATCTCCTGTCCGACGAGAGCAACCGCGATCTGGCCCTCACCCTGCGCGGCCAGAGCAACGCCATTGGCGGCCGCTTTTCCTTCGCGCGCCTGCGCCCGGAATGCACCTATATCTGTTCGGTCACACCGGTGCCCCCCATCGGGCATTTCGGCGCCCGCTCCGGCCATGCGGTCCTGTTCATCGACAAGCTCACATCCGTGAAATCCCTGGACCGGAACCTGTTGCGCCAGACCTACTCCCTGACCTCAGCAGAATGCGATGTCTGCGAACGGCTCTATGCCAGCCAGACCGTAGCGGAAATCGCCACAGCCCGGGCTGTGGCAACCAGCACGGTCAAGACGCTTCTCAAGTCGATCATGCAGAAGATGGTGGTCAATCGCCAGGCCGAGATTGTGATAAAATCGTCACGTTTCGCGTTCGATTCTGGTATGTCCGTGCCCGTGCAAACGAATGCAGGCGATAAACCTTACGGATAAATTGCCCCTTCCCCCCGTTTGGGGGATGACAGCCCACTTTCTTAATGTTTCGTTAGCACTCACAAAGGGTGAAACGTTCGCTGAACGCGAGCCGGGAGTGGGGACACGCCCGCAATATCCGGCCCAATTCGGTGAGCTGTTGCTGTAAGATTGGCAGGGCAGAATGCGTGCGACAAAATTAAGTAAGCCACGGGCGGCATCGTATGCGGCAGTTGGCCTCATGATCGCATTTCTAGTGCCGGCCAGCGCATCAGCGGGACACCCGTCCACGGGGCATGATGCGATGACGCTGGATATTGAAGATTATGTCGGCACGCTTCGGATCATCCCGAACACCGAGGACAAGATCGAAATCATCTCCGTCGAGGACGGCGTCGGAAACCTTGGAACCCTGTCCGTGAGCACCGATGAAGATGGCGGCGTCTCGGTCCGCGGGGCCCCTGCCTCCCTCGCCATGAATTGCGCCCGCACCAATGGCGAACTCAGCATCTCTTTCGACAATGGCGAGATGCACCCGATCGGCGACTTCCCGACCGTGGTGATTTCCGCACCCACTTCCACAAATGTCCGCATATCCATGCGGGCCGGAGATGCCGAAATCGCCGATGCTGACAATCTCGAAATTCTGGCTGGCGGATGCAGCCGTATCATCGCCAACAATGTCACCGACACGTTCCGTCTGACAACAACCGGCGCCCTGGCCCTGGAAATGTCCGGCGCCGAAGTCGCTGAAATCGACGCCAGTCATGGCGGCCACATCCGGATCAGCGAAATCCGAAACCGCCTGCATGCCTGTCTTGGCCGGACATCCCGGCTGGTCAGCGACCAGCTCACCGGCACGGCTGAAATCTATCAGTCCGGAACCAGCCGGATCACGCTGGATTCCGTTACGCTCACGGACATCACGGCCGAACTCGATGGAACCGCGACGCTTCAAATGGCCGGCACAGCATCGGATGCACGTATGTCACTGGGCGGTGCCTCGCAGGCAAAGGTTTCGAATGGCATCACATTGGCACATGTCGATCTGCAACGCGCAGGCCGCCTCCTCGTGGATGGCGTGCGCTGGAAAGGAACAGGAAATGACTAGTCACCCAATCAGGATAATCCGCACCGGTGCGTGCGCCGGCATGGTCGCACTCGCCCTTGCCGGCAGCGCGGCAGCGCAGGAACTCGTCTATACGCCCGTCAATCCGTCCTTCGGCGGAAACCCGTTCAACTCGGCCCACCTCCTCGGCATCGCAAACGCCCAGGATGATACCGAGGCGCCATCCTCCGCCAGCGGTGATCCGCAGGCTGACCTGTTCATTCGGCAGCTGCAAAGCCGCCTTCTGTCAGGACTCGCCTCCGAGGTCGCCAATGCCATTTTCGGGGAGGATCCGCAGGATTATGGCCGGGTCGTCTTCGGCGACCAGACAGTCGAATTCGTGAGGGGTCTGGATTCGATCACACTGACCATTTTTGACGCAACCACAGGGACAACGACAGAAGTCGTGGTGCCGATTTTCACCACCGGCGGCTAACCGGGAATTTGTAGGGGACACACACTGTATGTGGGGACAATCTGGCCTCAAGCGTTGGCTGGCAACGCCTGTACTGACACTTCTGCTTGCTGCGTGCGGCACGCCGCCAAAAGCGTCCATGGACATGGCGGAGCCGACCGTGAATCCGCGCACGCAGACCGAGTATGCTTTGATCTGGCTGCCAAAGCCGACGGAGCAGATTCCGGTCGCCGTCTATGGCGTCGCGGACGAGACCGGCGCCTTCAAGCCGAGCGATACTGTCCAGACGCTGTCGCGCGCCGTGACTCAGGGCGCAACGCCGATCCTGATCAAGGCCCTGCAGGACGCAGGAGATGGCAGCTGGTTTACCGTCATCGAACGGGAAAAGCTGGATAATTTGCTCAAGGAACGCCAGATCATCTTGGAAATGCGCCAGCGTTATCTGGGGGAATCTGCAAAGGAATCGGTCGCACTTCCCGCGCTGCTTTTCGCGGGCATCCTGATCGAAGGAGCCATCACGGGTTATGATACGAATACGCAAACGGGTGGGGCCGGCGCACGCTATCTGGGAATTGGCGCGAACACACAGTACCGGGAAGACGCCGTTTCGGTGTATTTGCGGGCTGTAAGCGTCAAGACGGGCGAAGTCCTGATCTCGGTAACGACCGAACAACGCGTCGCGTCTGTCGCTTGGCAGGCCAACGCCTTCAAATATGTCGCCTATCGGGAGCTTCTCGAAGCAGAGGCCGGAATCACCCTGAACCAGCCTCGCCATGTTGCTGTACGCCAGGCGCTCGAAAAAGCCGTTTACGGATTGATCGTGGAAGGTGTAAAGTCTGGTCTCTGGAACTTCGAAAACCCCGATCTCGGCAAGACAGCGGTGGATTTCTACGATCAGAAATACCGCACCGAATTTCCAAAGGACGCCCTGAAGGGTGTGCCAAAGGAATTGCTGCAAGAGGGCGAAAACTGGGAGGCCAATGAAGCAAGTTGAGCTGATGCAATCAAAGCCCTGGACCGACTAGGACCAGGCAAAGACAAGATCGCGCGGCGCGAGCCGCAATAAGGGTGGGGAGAGACCGACTTCAAGTTGGCGCTCGGACCGGTCTCTCCCCGGGGATCTGCCATTTGGCGGATCTCCCGACCAATACTGCCTCAAGTCGAGGCAAGCAACTCGGGAGCGGCACTTTATGTTGCCACATACTGCAATCGCATCTGCACGTCCGCCCGCTGAGAGCGCGCGCAGACACTCGACGCGCAATTCATTCGGCGTCCTGTCCATCTTGTTCGGCTTGGCCCTTCCCGCCGGGGCCGACACGGGCTCATTCGCCAATATTGAGCAGATTTCCGACATTCTTGAGCGCACCCGGCAGGCCGAGGCGCAACGCGCAAACACGCTGGAAGTCACCCAGTCGGGGCGCAATCTTGTCGTGGACGCCTATGTTCAGGGTCAGATGAACCGGGCCAATACGGTCTCCCAATCCGGAGACAATGCGTCGGCCCGCATATCCGTGACGGGAGACTCGAACTCGTTCGCGATTCGCCAGGATTCGCCCCCCGTCGGCAGTCAGCCTGCAGGCCGCAATGATGCCACCCTCACAATCGAGGGCGACTCCAACGACGCCCTCATACGGCAGACAAATGATTTTGGTGAACTGTACTATAATTCCGCTTCCCTCACGCAGCTGGGACACGGCAACACCGCCGCAATCTATCAGACCGTCTCGCCTGGCGATCTTGTGGAAGGCGGCAATGTCGCCTCCATCGTGCAGAACGGTGAGGACAACGATGCGCTGATCGAACAGACCGGCGCCGGAAACACCGCGTCAATCGAGCAGGACGGAAACGACAACCAGGGTAAAATCTACCAGGACGGCGAAGGCCTGTCCGCCCTGCTCGTCCAGACCGGCGATGCGCTGGAATACACAATCAACCAGACCGGATGTGTCGTGGCCTCTGGCTGCGGCACGGTCACCGTGACGCAAGGCGCATACTGATGCGCGCCCGGTCTGAAACCGAACATGCCTCCAACTGTACATCAGCGGGGCGTGGCAGAAGCCATCGGGGGGACGCACTCAGCTTCCAGAATGGCCTTTTGAACAAGCTGATCCGAGAAAGGATCAGTGCGAAATGTGCACTGACAAGGAGACATCTCATGCGCACGAAACTTCTCGCCACCGCCGCAATCGCGGCACTTTGCTTCGGGGGACCTGCCTTCGCAGACGAATCAGAGGCGCTCATCAACCAGAGCGGCGTTTCAAACAATGCCGACATTGATCAGACCGAAGGTCTCGAAAACGAAGGCTATATCGACCAAACCGGCGACGAAAACTCGGCGTCCATCACCCAGAAGCACACACCTCCCGGATCGCAGATCTACAGTATTGCCACCAATACGGCCGACATCGATCAGACCAGTGCCGTCGGCGCTGCGGTTGGCAACTCTGCAACGGTGACCCAGACCGCTGACACCGTTACCGGGGCCGCCCCGAACTCGGTTGACATCGACCAGAACACCGCAGGTTCGCTCGCACAGACGGCTTCTGTTGACCAGGTCGGTGGCCAGGGCAACAGCGTGACCGTCGCACAAGGCCTTACCGACGATACGGGCGGTGAAGTCGCCACAGTCAGCCAGGAAGGCAATGACAACAGCGCGGTCGTCGCCCAGGACGGCACGGGCGACACAACGACGGTTGCACAGCTCGGTGATGCCAACGCGGCTTCCGTCACCCAGACGGGCAGCGACAATAATTCGACCGTTGACCAGATCGGTAACGACAACGACTCCACTGTCACCCAGAATGCAATCGGCGCCTATGCTGACAATGATCAGACAGGCGACAACAACGTGTCCACGATCGCGCAGACGGACGATTCCTCCAATGGCACGATCAACATCCCGAATGCCGATCCGGAATCGACGGTTATTCAGGCTGGCAACAACAACACCTCCACCGTGGATCAGACGAACACCGGCGGCGGTTTCAACCAGGTTGCCAATGTGAACCAGAACGGCGACACCAATTCCTCGTCCGTGACTCAGGAAGGCACCGGCCCCGGCTTCACGGGCACGCTGCGGACCAATGTGACCCAAACCGGCGGTTCCAGCTCGACTGTCAGCCAGACCGCTGTTGACGGACAGGCCAACAATGCCTTCGCCACGATCAACCAGTCCGGCGCTTCGATCTCCGAAGTCAACCAGTCCCTGGATGGCAACCGGGCAACCGGCATTACGGCCAATGTGACGCAGGATGGCGGTTCCAGCGCCTTTGTAGACCAGTCCGTCGAAAACACCGCGACAAGCGGTGCCGTAACGTCCGGGTCCGTGATCGCCACGCTCGATCAGAATGGTGGTTCGGTCGCAAACGTGAATCAGGGCATCGCTGGCAATGGCTCCACGAACATTTCTGCAAGCATCACGCAGGATGGCGGCGCAACGGCGAATGTCGACCAGTTCATGAACGGGGACGGTCAGTCCGGCCTGAGCACGACCATCTTGCAGGATGGCATGAGCACGGCCAATGTGTCCCAATCGTTCAACATGGATGGTTCGCAGAACTTCGATGCCATCGTCACCCAGTATGGTGATGGCAACACGGCCAATGTCGACCAATATGACAACGCACCAGGTGAAACCGGCCAGAAGGCTGACAACAGCGTTCTGGCTGACGTCTATCAGGACGGCTCCGGCAACACGGCGAACGTCACCCAGGAAGGTCGCGTCTGGCAGGACAGCTCGCTGAACGCCTATGTCACCCAGATCGGCTCCGACAACGAAGCCAGTATCGATCAGGACGGCAAGTCCAGCACGGCGGCCATCGACCAGATCGGCGGCGCATCGTTCAACATGGCCAGCATTGACCAGAGCGGCTTCTCAAACGATTCCTACATCGTGCAGACCGGTCATGGAAACACGGGTTCCGTTCTCCAGAATGGTGGCCGTGGAGATGCCGATATTGATCAGAGCGGGGACGATAACTCCGCGACGGTCACGCAAGGCAACAATTCCGGTCGCAACCTGACCGCCAGCGTCACGCAGAGCGGAAATGACAATACCGGTGAGATCACCCAGACGGGCGGCGAATTCTCCACCGCCTCGATCCTGCAGTCGACCGACGGCAACATGGCGACGATCTCGCAGAGCGGCGGTGACTTCAACGACGCGTCGATCAATCAGACGGTGACCGCCGGCAACATGGCCTCCATCGTCCAGACCGGGTCCTATAACTCGGCCACGGTCAACCAGTAACCCTGCCGTCCCGGGCCGGTTTTCCGGCCCGGGACCTTCATT
>NZ_DFME01000123.1:20837-40852 GCF_002375605.1 Hyphomonas sp. UBA3601
GGAAGGACTGAGCCATGACGAGCCACACATCCTCGTCGACCGCCTATCCGCGCCCCGCGAACCTTGCTGGCGCCCTGCTCGTCCTTGCCCTCTGCACCGGCTGCACCACGCCGTTCGAGCCTCCCAAAATATTCACCATGCCGACCGGCGGCCTCGAGGCCGACACGCCTCCACCGCCCCGTCCCGATGGCCAGCGCAAGGATGCCGACGCAGCGGCCTACGCCATCAGTGCAGAACAGGTCGTTCCGGCCTCCGAAGACACCAGGCAGGATGCTGCGTCTGCGGGTTTCGGCCAAATTCCAGCGAACCCGGCGGCTGCCCGCCTGACTCCCGTCACGGATGCAGACGATCCCTGTATTGGCGACCTGGCTGGAACAGAGCGCTGTCGCACCAGCCTGGAGCCGAATGACGGGCTCACCCTGACCTCCGGCGAAGGAGATGGAACGCTGACCGTTGTCGTGCCCAGCGCGCGCGCCGTGACCGTCATAGATCCCGCCAGCGCCGTCAACGAGATCGGTCGTGGCAAGGCCGTGTCGCAGGCCGCCCAATCGGCCGGCAGCGAATTTCTCATGGGCACCGGCTCCGACGGCACCCCGCCGCCTCCGGACGAAGATGACATGTTGCCGGATTTCGGCACGGAAGGCCTGCCGATCGACGTCCTGATTCCCGGAACACAGCAATAAGCCCTGCAAGCTCCGGCCCGTCCGAGCGGCATGGCATGAAACGGGCTGACACGATCTGACACACGCTGGAACGGGAGCAAGCTCCGGCCTCAATGCAGTTGAACGAGGACACCTGACAAGGCGCGTGCCTCAGACGCGTCGGCCCCAAGCCTCCATGTCTTCCGGAATCAGTCGGCGCGATACTGAAAAAACAGGTTCAACACCGACTCAATGTGCGCGTCCACGATTTCTGGTTTCCGCACGTCAATACCAAACAATGCTTGAACCTCGTGCGCCAGCACGAATGGCATCTGACAGACAGACGTCGTGATATAGAGGAAGGATAACGGGTTGAGGTCTGGCAGCTGTTCCAGAGTACTGGCACGCACCAGGCGCTGCGCAATCGCGTCGCGTCGCGGAATGAGAAAATTGTCCACTATCCATTGGAGCCGCTCGCCGCCTATCATCGCTTCGGACACCATGATCCGGGCGTGGTCAGGATTGGCGGCACAATGCCGAATGTAGCGTCGGAGGAGATCTTTGAAGCCCTCTAGCCCGTCAATGGGCGGAACGCCTGCTGTGTCGAGGTCGATCGCCTTGTTCAGGACCTCAAACATGTCCCGCACGGCTTTGGTCTGCCCCCACGAAAGTGGTCCATTATTTGAGTTAGTTCCGGCTTCAGATATGGAGCTGAGACATGGGCAAGAGATCTACGCCTGAAGAGATTATTGCGAAGCTGCGGGAGGTTGAGGTGCGCCTCGCGCGTGGTGAGGCGACGGGCCAGGCTGTGCGCTCGATCGGTGTGACGGAGCAGACATACTACCGGTGGCGCAAGGAGTATGGCGGGCTGCAGGTTGGCCAGGCCAAACGGATGAAGGAGATCGAGAAGGAGAATGCGCGGCTGCGTCGCGCCATCTCCGATCTGACTCTCGACAACCAGATCCTTCAGGAAGTCATAGAGGGAAAGTTCTAAGCCCTTCACGCAAACGCGAAGCGGTCGATCATGTGGTGGAGACACTCGGTGCAACAGAGCGCCGGGCCTGCCGTGTGATCGGCCAGCACCGTTCCACCCAGCGTAAGCCGCGTGTGGTGCGTCAGGACGAGGATGTGCTGACAGCGGCCATCATCGCCCTGGCCGAGCGGTTCGGCCGGTATGACTATCGCCGCATCACAGCCCTGCTGAGACGGGATGGCTGGCATGTGAACGAGAAGCGCGTCTATCGCATCTGGCGGCGTGAGGGGCTGAAAGTTCCGATGAAACAACCAAAACGCGGCCGGTTATGGCTGAATGACGGCTCCTGTATCCGGTTGCGGCCAATGCACAAAGGCCATGTCTGGTCGTATGACTTCGTTCAGGACCGTACGCATGCCGGCAAGGTGTTCCGTATACTGTGTGTGATCGATGAGTTCACCCGCGAATGCCTCGCCATCCGCGTCGAACGCAGGCTCAACTTCCGCGATGTGCTCGACACGCTGGGCGAGCTGTTCGTCGCGCATGGCCCGCCTGAGCATATCCGCTCCGACAATGGCCCGGAGTTCATCGCCACCGCGCTGCGTGACTGGCTTGGCCGGGTCGGCGTGAAGACGCTCTATATCGAACCGGGTTCACCATGGGAAAACGGTTACTGCGAGAGCTTCAACTCCAAGCTCAGAGACGAGTTGCTGGCGAGGGAAATCTTCTTCGATCTCAGGGAAGCCCAGATCCTGATCGAGGCTTGGCGGCGGCACTACAACACCGTGCGCCCACACTCTTCTCTGGGCTACCGACCACCTGCTCCACAAACCATCTTGCCCGCGGCGTTCATACCGCCTTACTGTGGGGAGGTGGCGGCATGAACGCCGCTACATGGAAACCGCCGGACTAACAATTCCGGTGGACCACCTCAGTGGGGCAGAGCATGCCCACTATCATCATACAGACCCTCTCCTAAAGCCTCTGGCAGTTCACGCGAGTTCCGCAACAACACCAAAATGGTCAGACCGTCTTCGACCATCTGGAAGATGCGCACTCTTCCCGTATACTCTCTTCACCTCAAACGAACCGGCGAAAGCTATATGGTCGATTGTTCGATCATTGATTTCGTCCAAGATACCGGTTGTGGCAAACTGGTAACCTGAGAATGTATCCTCCAACTTCTCATACGACTGCTTTGGCCCCCAGGATCTCGGAACCCGTCGATTGAAATCACCCAAGACAGTCACCGGCTCATCTCGAGCCCAACGCGCCAAATGTGGCTTAAGTATTTCCAGAAACCTCTCATGCTCAGTCCAAGGTTTGGCTCTCGGCTCAACTCCGAGCGGACTGGCAAAATGATACGGAATGCAAACACCTACAAATCTGACGACGTTGCCGTTGATCTCACTCCTGGCTGTTATGGCGCTACCGATCGCTTCAAGCTGCTCGATCGGTTCGACGTCTGCCCACGGATTTCGAGACCAGAGAACGACCTTGCGTTCATCGGGATGTTGAGGGCTCCATGCCCCCCCTCCGCCGAGATAACATGACCGCCGAAATCCGCCAGCGACTGCTTCCAAGCTTCGGTTAGACAAACATAGTCCGGCTCTAGCGACGCTATCTCATCCACGAGTGAACGTGCTTGCCATGAACTCGGCTTCCGCCGTTCAATGTTCCAGTTCACGATCCTCAACTCATCACTCCGTACTTCAATCGGTGATTTCCGTCCACCGGATCAGAATGCGTCACAATCGACTCAGATTGCTCGCTGACTCGCTTCTTTGATGCCTTCAGTAATTGTACTGGAGACTGTTTTTCGACTCTCCTGCGCGCTCTGAGAGCGCACTCGCCGGAGAGGAGAAGTCTTAGAGTAACGTGGGTATAGTCACCCCCTTGCCTCGGCATTTACCCTGACAAGGATGTTGAACTACCCATACTCTGAGATGCGGCCGGATCGTCGGGCAGATCCAGCTTCAGCAGGCTGTTCACAATCCCCATCGTTCTGAAGCAACAGAACAGTTTTTTCCATCGATTGGAGCCAACCAGCAGTATTGGTCAACTCGGGTCTGGTTCCTTTGACAAGCCCGTCGCAAACTGGATGATCTTCTGCATTGCAATGAGTTAGCAAAAAGGTGATTTCATCCCTTCGCGAAGGTACACCTTAGAGACCCCCTCCTTGAAGCCAGTTCTTATCTCAATACCGCTGCGGCAAATGCGTGATACACATCAACAATATTGTGTCAGAGTCTCAGCTTGTGCAGAAGTCTTCTGTACTCCATCTGCAAACAAACAGGGAGCGAGATGAAACATCATGACATCAAAGCAAATGAAGGTCAGCGATCTGCACCCTCAAGTGCAAAAGCAAGTTGCGAGGATGCCGACCATATCTCTTCGAAGTCCGTTGTCGCGGATGCTGATGAAATCGGTCATGGCGATCGCCTTCCGGTCGCAGGCCGACGCCAATGTTCGTAGGCACACCGTAAAGCTCGAACATGTCAGCGTTCGCGTTTACGAACCGGTCAGCGAACACGCCGGCGCTGGAATGCTGTTCATTCACGGTGGTGGATACGTAATGGGCCAGGCAAGAATGAACGATCCTGATTGCAATCGGATCGTCCGCGAACTCGGCATGTCTGTGGTGTCAGTAGACTATCGACTGGCGCCCAAGCATCCGTATCCGGCGCCGCTCGACGATTGCTACAAAGCCTGGTTGTGGTTTCTGGACAACGCTGAACTCATGGGAGTTGATCCTTCCAGGATTGTCGTCGCAGGCCAGAGCGCAGGGGGCGGCCTGGCGGCAGCACTCTGCCAGAGGATTCTGGATGAAGGCGCCCCGCAGCCGGCCGCGCAACTTCTTTACTACCCTATGATCGATGACCGGACGGCAACACGAGGAGACCTCACACCAGTCCGGCATATCGCTTGGAACAATGAGAACAATTTTTTCGGCTGGTCTGCCTATCTGGGACATCCGCCGGATGACGGATCGGAGATTCCGCGTTGGGCTGTGCCGTCACGTCGCCCCGACTTGTCGAATTTGCCGCCAGCCTGGATCGGCGTCGGCGACAAGGATCTCTTCTACGGTGAAAACCTCGACTATGCGGAACGGCTCTCGAAAGACGGCGTAGAGAGCGAACTGGAAATTGTTGAAGATGTTCCCCACGGGTTTGACGCCCTGGCGCCCGAAGCAGACATCTCACGTGATTTCCGCGAGGCATCATTCGATTTCCTGCGTCGACGGCTTGGCATTGATAGCTGAAAAAAGGTCCCGGCTCCGCTAACCGGCGCCGAGACATTGGCAGTCCATCTGAGAGAAAACCTAGAACTTGGCAGAAAGCGAAACGCCGGCGGTCCGGGGCGCCGAATGAATGCCGATGAACCCACCGCTCGACGCCAAATAGCTCCCATTGTTCAGGATGATTTCGTCGGTGGCATTGTTCACAAAAGCACGAAGCTGGTAATTGCCAGACGTATCTGTAAGCGTCGCTGACAGGTTTATGTTCGTGTATTCAGACTGCCTCAACTCCGGATAGTCAATGAAGGCCAGCTTGTAATCTGCTGAGTGAAAGACATCTCCGCGCAGGCGCACGCTACCTAGAAAGCCGGAATTTATTGGAATATTCCACTCCGCCCCGAAATTCGCAGTGAACTCGGGTGCCCGGATTAGTTCTTCCCCGGTGAGGTCGACAGCGGGCGTCCCTGGCAATGCCTGGTCGGTCGTGATCAGGTCCGTATATTCCGTGTCCAGAAGCGAGACGCCCATATTGAAGGCAATATTATCCGTTGCGGCATATATGAGTTCGCCTTCCAGCCCGATCAGCTCCGCATCCCCATTCTCAACCAAGGTCGTCGCAGGCGGAATGGTGATGGTCGCTTGCAGATTCGTATAGTCATAGGAGAAAAGCGCGGCGTTCGCGGTCAGGGCACCATTCATCCATTGTGACTTGATGCCAAGTTCGTACGCATCCAGTTCTTCGCTGTCGAACAATTGCGGCAAGCTTAGCTGGTGTCCGCCTGATTTGATGCCCTTTTGCCAGTTCGCATAGACATTCACATTATTACTGACATCGAATTGCATGCCGAGCTTCGGCAAGACGTCTTCAGAGTCGATGTTTCCAGCCGGAGACGGCGCACCAAAAAACGTAAACTCTTTTTCCTCTGCGTTGAAGCGCAATCCGGCATTGATGCGCAGCCGTTCCGTCAATGCATAGGTCACATCGGCGAATGCCGCATAGGATTCCGTATCTTCAACCAAATCCCCCGCAATAACCTCGAGACGCGGCACCGTGGGGACGCCAAACAGAACTCCCGGAAACTCCACAGGCAGGCCAAGTTCAAACTCTTCGCTGAAATAGTAGGCCCCGATCAACCAATCCAGCGCACCCGTCTGGCCATACAAATTGAATTCCTGGCTAAACGATTGGGACGGCCTAGACGATCCCGTAAGATCGGCGAAGAAGAAGTTGGTCCCGTCCGCATCAAATGAATTGTCGATCTCATGATCGACATAGCCGGTAATGGAGCGGAAGGAGACTGTTTCCGAAACATCCCAGTTCACCCGCGCAATCGCAATGGTCGTCTCGGCATTTCCGGAATGATCGCCGTCCGCGTACACTTGGTTAGGCGTTGTTGTGAAGTTCGCGTTGGTCATGAACAACGCCGCAGTTCCAGCAACAACAAATGGTTCGGAAACAACCGACTGCCAACCAAAATTTCCAGTGTCCTCTTCATGCTGAACAGAAAGGTCGATCGTGACGTTGTCTGATGGCTCAATCTTTAGAGCCCCGCGCGCATGCCACAGATTCTGATCACCAAGATCCTGACCGGTATTCAGCACCTTCACATAGCCATCCTGCTTTTGCACGCCGCCGCTCAACCGGAAGGACAATCCCTCCGAGATGGGACCGGACACGACGGCATCGACACCACGGCCGTTACGCTCCTCAAACGTGGCAACAATTTTCCCTTCGAACGTGTCGCTCGGTCCGCGCGAAACATAGTTCACCGCGCCGCCCGTCGCATTGCGCCCGTAGAGCGTGCCTTGCGGTCCCCGCAAAACTTCCACGCGCTCGAGGTCCACCTGGCGCAGCAGCGCCATTGTGGCGCGCGGGAGGAAAACGCCATCGACATAGGTTGCAACGGAGGGTTCAGCCACGCCCGAATCGACCGTCGTGCCAATACCGCGCACTGTCACGAATGTGTTTCTCCCGAATTTTCCGAATGTCAAATTCGGTATCTGCAGGGCGAGGTTTTCGACATCATCGACACCGCGCGTCTCTAGATCATCTCCACCGACCTGCGAGATTGAGGCGGCGACATCCTGGATGCTCGCCTCTCGTTTGGTCGCCGTGACGATCACAGTCGCCTGACGAGATTCCGCTTCGACACCTTCACCCATTTGCGCGATCGCAGGTGTGGTCAACGGCATTAGAGCAACGCATGCCGCCAGCCCGCCCCACCTTGCCGCTGCGGTCGTTCTTCTTGCGGTACCGGCTTCGCCAGACGCAGTTGTGGTGTCTCGATTGTTGGTCATCCTCGTTCCTCCCATGCGGACTAATTGTATTATGCGTTCCGCTTTTTGATACAAAGATTACGTTTTGTGTCTTGTGTCAACTCAGGGGTGACAATTGTATATTATTGTGTCATTCAATCCGTCATGAACAGAAGGAGAGGCGGGTTCAAAACCTCTTCCGTGCTTGCAAATCGAGGTTTGCAACAAACAACTACAAAGAAGGGATGGAACGACAAATGACGGATTTTGATCTAATCATTTCAGGAGGATTTCTTGTCGATGGCACAGGCAGTCCCGGTGGCTATGCAGATATCGGAATCATTAATGATCAGATCTCTGAAATTGGCGATCTGCGGGGCCGCAGCTCAAAGCAGACCATTGACGCCACCGGAAAAACCGTCGCGCCCGGTTTCATAACGCAGCACACCCACTACGATGCAGCCTTGTTCTGGGATCCGTACTGTCTGGATGCCGGTCGCAATGGTGTCACGACCGTCGTGAATGCAAATTGCGGTTTTGGAATTGCTCCGGTTCGAGAAAAAGACCGCGAGCGGATCATGGGCATGCTGGAAACTACGGAGCAAATCCCTGTGTCCCACCAGAAAGCAGCACTGCCGTGGGACTGGGAGTCCTTTCCCGAATACATGGAACGCATCCGCGGTTTGCGGAAAGGGCTGAACGTCCTGACGTTTCTCCCGCTCAATCCCCTGCTCGTCTATGTGATGGGTGTAGATGCCGCCAAAACGCGAGGACCGAATACAGAAGAACTGGCCGAAATACATCGCCTGATCAATGAAGCAATGGACGCCGGGGCCATAGGTATTTCGATGTCGGTTATGGGTGCCGAAGGCAATTCACATGTCGATACGGACGGCACCCCCATGCCGACCGACCTCATGGACCATGACGATATTCTGAATATTTGCCGTGCAGTCATAACGCGCGGCGAAGGCGTCATCCAGATGTTGCCCCAGATCATGTATTTCGGCGATCGTTCCATCACACAACGTGTAGCCGAATTGGCCCGCGGGACGCGCGTGCGGGTCATACATAACGTATTCCTGACACATGATCTGGTGCCCCAAGTGGTCGACGAAGACCTTCAATGGCTAGACTCCATGCGCGAAGCGGGATGCGACGTAACAGCTGGTGCCCTGATCAATCGCGGTTGGGTAGAGGCCGGCATCCGAGAACTCGATACCGCCGCAGGCCAACTTCCCGCAGTCCGCAAAATCGTCGGCTGCAGTTCCGATGCCGAAATTCTTGCATTGATAAAAGACCCCGCTTTTGTTCGGGAGTTTGAGACGCAATACGCGGAAATGGGTGCTGCAAGCGGCGCGGCGGGCCTGGAAGGCCAAACCGTCATAGCGGTCGGCGAACATCCCGCGCTTCAGAAATTTCTCGGAAAAACTCTGGCGCAGGTCGGCGTAGAAATTGGCGTGAGTGCTGTCGCCGCCTTGCTGGACCTTGGCGTCAAGTCGGATCTGGACCTGCAAATGAAGTCGCCGCCGATCGCGTCAATCACGCCGGATCAAGCGGTACGCCTCATGGCGAATCCAGCCGTGGTCCCCGGTGGTTCAGACGGTGGAGCCCACACAAAGGCGTTTGGCATGGGGCATTACGCAACCGACCTGTTGATCTGGTTGGTACGAGAGGAAAAACTCAAGACACTGGAAGAAATGCACTTCCAGCTCAGCTTGAAACATGCGCGTTCGGTCGGCATTCGTGATCGCGGCGCCCTACTCCCCGGGTTCAAGGCGGATATCCTGATCTACGATCTCGACCAGCTTCACTTCGACATGAGCAAGTATGAGATTGTCCACGACATGCCCGAAGGCGACTGGCGCCGCCAAGCTCGCGCGGGCGGCTACGACTGTGTTATCGTGAATGGTGTGGTCACTCACCAAACGGACCGCCCCACCGGAGCAACCCCCGGTGCATTCGTTCGTGTGACGTCGAAATCCGCCCCATCACCACTCATGGCCGCTGAATGACGTCAACTTCAGGGGGCTGCCATGTGTGCTCGAATAGACTGTGAAGTATGGACTAAATGCGGTCCGGCAAGATACTTACCCATTCAAGCAAAGGCCTGTGAAATCCTGTATGACTGACACTACCGCTCCCGGCCCCGAAACGACACATTCCGGCGTGTCCAGAAAAGCGGTGGTTGACGCTGCCCTGAAGTGTTTCAGGCAGTTGGGACCTCACAAGACGTCAATGAGTGACATTGCTCGCGAGGCCGGCATATCTCGGAAAACGCTTTATCGCATGTTCGAGGACCGGCCCGCGCTGGTGAATCAGGTTCTGTTCCAATTGCTGCGAGGCATGGGATCAAAGTCTGCCGGTGCGGTCGCCAAATATTCGGACGTCAAAGAAGCCCTGATCGAAGGCTCGATCGAAAACATACGCATCGCGCAGGAAGAAGAACTGTTCCAAGCGATCATACTGAACGAAACGAGCACCCAAATGGAGCACTTTCTCGTTCAGGGCAACGATGCCGTCCGGGCCGAGATTGTGAAGATCTGGGCCCCAGTTTTCGAGCGCGGGCGGGCAGAAGGCACGCTTCGCAACGATCTGTCCGATGAACGCCTTGCGGAGATCATCCAGAACGTCCATTCGCTGGTCCTGATGCGCAAGGATGAGACCGAATCCGCTCAACGGGCGTTTCTGGAAGACCTGCTGTGGGCTGCACTTACAAATCAGTCTGGCAGTTGATGTTAGGATAGGCCGTTACGCCGGACCGAGTGCCGGTTGCCGGGCATGGCTCCACTGCCTGGGAGACTGACCGTAAAGACGCTTGAACTCCCGGCTGAACTGCGACGAGCTTTGATAGCCCACGTCCCAGGCGGCCTCGGACACAGTCTTGCCCTCAGCGATCTTCATAGCGGCATTATTCAGGCGCATTGACTTAACGAACTGGATGGGGGTCATCGTCGTCGCCTCCTTGAATCGCCGGTGGAACACCGCGCGGCTCATGCCAACATGGTTGGCCATGTCGTCAATGGTGACCTGTTCGCTCAGATGGCTGGACAGGTAGTCGATGGTGCGCGCGATTTCGTTGCCAACACCGAAGGCGCGCCGCGCGGCGGACCCTGCCTCCCCCTTCAGCAGGGCATAATACAGCTCGCGCAGACGCCCCGGGCCCAGCACCGCCGCGTCCACCGGATTATCGAGCAGCTCCAGCAGCCGCAGCAGGGCCTCAGTAAATCCGGTATCCCATTTCGCCAGCGCCAGCGCTGGCTGCGACAGGCCGTCGTGTCTGAAACCGGCGCCGGCGGTGGTCTCCATCTCAATGGCAAGATCCCGCATCAAGCGTGGCTCCAGCGCGATCATCACTCCCAGCAGCGGGTTGTCGTCCGATGCCTGCGGGGCCCCCGCTTCAACAGGCAGGGTCATAGGGCACAGCAGGTATTCTTCGCTGCCATACGCGTGATGTTCGCCGTCTAGGATGGCCTCTTTCACACCGCTGAGAATTGCCACAACGGTGGGCTCATAGACGGCGGGCGCGCAGGGAACGGGTTCGGTCACGCGGAAAAGCTGCACACCCTTTAGCGCGGTGTCGATCACCCCCGCCTCGGGAAGGCGCTGGTCGATCAGGTGTCTGATCTGGTCTTTGCTCATGATGCTAAACTGGCAAGGAAGATGCTGCTTTACAATACGGACGAGACAATCAGGCATGTATTAGCGACGATTACGTCTGTTTCCTGCACTTTCCGAGAGCCATCTACCTTCTAGGAAAAAATCAGACATCCGAACAGACGGCCAGTAGCGCTGGCAGGAGAAAACATTGGCAGACACGACATTCGGACGCAAGGGCTGGACGCCCGAACGCCTCGGCGACCTGAGCGGCAAGACATACCTCATCACCGGGGCGAATTCGGGCGCGGGCTTTCAGGCGGCACGAACGCTTCTGAAGATAGGCGCGAAGGTGGTAATGCTGAACCGCTCGACCGAGAAATCGAAAGCGGCCATCGGAGAACTGAAACAGGAAATCGGCGAAGCGGCCGATGTCAGCTTTGTTCGATTGGATCTGGCGGTTCTGGATAGTGTTCGCGATGCGGCTGCCGAGGTGTTGACGACCGTGCCGCGCATTGACGCGCTGATCAACAACGCCGCCATCGCCCAAGTGCCCACCCGCAAGCTGACAGTGGATGGGTTCGAGAGCCAACTTGGCACCAACCATTTCGGTCACTTCCTGCTGAACGGCCTTCTGTTCGAGCGGATCGCGGAAAGCAAAGGCCGGATCGTTATCGTGGCCAGCCTTGGCTACAATATGGGTCTGAGAACCATCAACTTTGACGACATGAACTGGGAAGAAGGATACGGCGCGAACACAGCTTATTCACAAAGCAAACTGGCGCAGATGATGTTCGGCTATGAGCTGCAAGACAGGCTGGCCGCTGCGGGGCGCAACGATGTCGAGGTTTTCGTCTGCCACCCTGGTTCGTCTGCCACCTCGTTGATCTCTACCAGCGGCAGCCGCACCATGCGGTTTATCTGGTGGTTGATGACCAAGACACCGATGGTCCAAACCGCTGAGCAAGGGTCTTACCCGGAAGTCATGTGCGCCACCGAAAAGGCCCTGACCGAACAGCGCGCCCTCTACGGCCCCACCGGCACCCGCGAATTCGTAGGACCGGTCGGCAAGGGAACCCTGAACGCCCATGCCTATGACAAGGCGGTGATGGCGCGGCTTTGGGACGTGTCCGAAAAGGCCGTCGGATTCGAATGGTCACTTTAATTCCCTGAAGGTCCCCGGCCCCGCGCGGGTCGAGTCAACCTGACGGACTGTTGCCATCTGCTTGGACGCGCGCAGGAAATACGCCATCGCAACGGGTCCTTGCATGTCCCGCCAAGGTGGGCGCTGTCAGACGGCTTCGAACCAGTCTCCGCTTTTCGCGGATGTACAGGTCTCAGGCGGCGATCAACGCGCGCCATTCGAGAAGAGCAGCGTCACGTAGCAATTTGAATCCGGCCCTACTCTCGATATTCCTTTGATGATTGAAGTGATTGTGCACCAACGAACCGATTGAAGCTTTTTCCCAAAGCCTTCGGATACGCTGAAACGAGACATTTCGTATATGCCGTAGGTTCAACCCGACAAGTACACTTCGCCTTACACAAACAAGAGTTTGCCACCCGCAATCACCGACGAGAACCGCTAGATTCTTCCTATCGACAACCAACCGAAAGGAAGACCAATGCTGTTCCCAGAACTTGAAGAAACACCTTCAAACCACCGGATGTCCCGGTTTCTCGAACTCTCTTTCGAGTACCGGACATCCACACCCGCCGAGCTTGCCGAAAAGCTTGGATACAAGAGAGACACAACCGTCGTTCAATGGATGCGCGGCTCTGCCAAGGTCCCGCTCCGACATCTTTCAACAATCGCCAACTTCTTCAGCCACGACGTTGCCCATGTGCTTTCAGCCTGGCTCGCTCAGGAATGCCCGGATGACCCTGAGATTGTGTCTGTCGCAGACCGGGTGATTACCATTTGGGAGTGGCAACTCGTCTATGTGGCACGTGACATCCACAACTACTACGACGAGTAGCTTCAGAAAGCTCTGAGAGAGAGTCACCAGAGCGCGTTTGACGACTTCAGAAAGCCAACCAGTACTGAAGGGTGAAACGCGCTCTACGGACTCCTGAGAGCGCAGTCCATGCGAATGGAAGAAGTCTCAGGGATCACCAACCTCCTCCGCTCGGGTGCGACCAATATCTTCCGCTCAAACCGTCGAGAAATACCCGTACCGCGAACCCGATTGAATGGCGGCGAACTTGTGCGTTGGAAGGTAGATCATGATGTCAGGCGTAAATAGACAACGACCACTTCCCCTGACAATTGCCTCCAGCTCTCCTAACGCGCAGCCGCCAATTTGAGATACCTCTCCCGATTGGCGCTCGACTTCTGCCGCGCCTCCTCGATGGCCTGTCGTTCCGACGCGTCCAGAAGCGCTTCCAGCAGGCGCTCGAAATGGCCCTGCATTGCTTCACGAGCGGCTTGTGGATCTCTGGCTTCCAGAGCATCGAGGATATTCGAATGCTCATTCACGCGATGTGACGTGTCATCGAGACACACGGCTGAATAGACTTTCCGGACTGCGTCAATTTCATTGCGCATACGCCAGAGGTTTTGCAGGAAGAACACGTTGGCCGCATTGCCCGTGGCCTTCGCAATTTGAAGATGGAAGTCGCGATCAGCTTCGTCGCCGTCAGGAGTATCGTGCGTCGATGACGCCATCTTTTCTATCGTTTCCCGCAGTCCTTCAATTTGCGCGTCGGTGATCTGCGTGGCAGCGAGAGCGGCGCACTCGGATTCAAAGATCAGGCGGGTCTGAGTTAGCTCGAAAGGTGTAACACGCGGCAGTATAAGTCCGCTCGATTCGTCGGCATCGCGTACATAGACGCCGGACCCGACCCTGATGTCGAGTCGCCCAATGGCCTCCAAAGAGATTTCGGCCTCTCGCACCACGACGCGGCTCACGCCAAATCTCTCTGCCAGTTCGCGCTCTCCAGGCAACCGCGTGCCCGGCGGATAAGATCCGGACTCGATCATATCCAGAATAGCTCTGGCAACGGTGTGGTAAAGGCGCTTCTCTGACATCAAATGGTTCCTTCAAGCAGCATGTCAGGTCTAAGGGTAGACAACAAAATCCCGATTGCGACGACATTATACGTAATTTTAAAAGGTTTACAAATTGGTTGGACCAATTTGTAAAAAAATTCGCGCGAATCTCCGAATATGCCTCTAAACCGCTAAATCCAGTGATCATGCACGAAAACGCCCCACACACGTGGGGCGTTTCCTGTCGTGAATCGGCTCACTACTGTCTTCTAGAAGCTGTAGCTGGCGCCGAATGAAATCCTCCGATCAGTCAATCCCTGGAAACACAAGAGCGCCCCTTCGTTGACGCAGGATTGCTGAACCTCAGATTCGGTGAGGTTCACGCCTTCAATTCCCACACTCAGGCTCTCGGTCACATCATAATTGATGCTCGCATTGAGCTGTCCCCGAGCCTCCTGAACAACGGGGAATCCCCAAGGGAAGCTGGACGTACTGCCGAAATCTGTTGATCGGTACGCGTCACGCCACGTGTAGCGGGCACGGGCAGAAAGGCCATATTTCTCGTAGTAGAGTGTGGCGTTATACGCATTCTCCGACAGATCAATCAGTGGCTGCTGGAACGTCACAGGTGTTGTCGCACCCAGGGCGGCAAACACCTGATTGGCGCGACTCGTCGCAGTGTTCACCGTTTCACCGCCAGAAAATTTCTGATTGGTATAGTTTGCAAGTACACCGAAGCCAGACGCCCAGCCGAGCCGATCCTCAAACTCAGAAAGATCATACTGGAACGCAAACTCGAAACCTTCCTGTGTAGTCTCACCGGGATCGTTGACCGTCGTCGAAACTGGCACACAGATACCGACTGGCGTGCCGCTGGCCGCAAACACGTTCGGATCGGCAATTGGGTTGAAAATACCCCCCGCCTCGCACGGATCGGTCAGATCACGGAAACCTGTGACCGGATCTTCGAATGGGTCTTCCTGCTGAGTAACGAACAGGTCGGTACGCTTCTTGTTGAAATAGCCGATGCTTACCACAGCGGAGGGCGCGAAATACCACTCAGCTGCGATGTCGAAGGAGTCTACCTGTTCGGGCGCCAAGCCAGGATTGCCGATCTGAACCGGCGGGTTCGGACTGGTGCTGAACGTCCGCGACGTTGACAGGTCATCAAAGTTCGGGCGCCTGATGTCCCTGCTCAAGCCAAAACGCAGAATCACATCTTCGGTCGGGTTGGCCACAAGGTTGAAACGCGGCAGCAAGAAATCATAGCTGCCTTCCGTCGAGACCCGCATCGCGGTGCCATTGAGTATAGAATTCCCGACTGAAGTAATGTCCGTTTCCAGATAACGCAGGCCTGCATTACCGCGGAACATACCGTATTCAAAGTTGGCTTGCGCATAAAGGGCATGGGTTTCTTCCTCGATGTCGAAAAAGGCGCTTTGACTCGAGGTGGGCGAGTCAATTGATCTTGATCCACCATGTGCAGAGATGGCCGCATTAAGGGCAGCAAGCACACCATCGGGATTGGACGCGGCGAGTTCTGGATTGATCAGCAGAAAATCTGAAACGTACAGCGCCCGGCCATCGGCTGCATTGAAGTTGTCCGGACCGGCAACAAGGAGATCCGCAAAAAGATCCCCCCGCGGACTATCAGCCATTGAACGCAATCCGACGTTTGAGCGAATTTGGTCGCGGGTGCTGGAGGTTTTGTTGTAACGATACCCCGCATCAATAGATGTGATGAATTCGCTTACGGAGCTGTCTGTCAAATCATAGGTGAAGTCGGCACGAAACGCGTCTTCACTGTTGTCGGACTTGTCCTCGCCGATATTGACATCACGCAAAACAACGTTTGCCGGATCAAGCAACTGTGCGGTTGTCGGACCAAATGCGGCATCCTGCGCAACGGCAAAGGTCAGCGCCCCCCCACTCAGATCGTAGACGAATGGGACAGCGTTGTCGTTTCCGCCACCAGCATCCAGCGGAGCGTTGGGATTGATGAAATTGAGCGTGGTATTGAAGCTCGGTGTCGTGGAATCCGATGTCGACGTTGAGAGCTCGACACGGCCCGAAAGTTTGCCGCGCCGCCAGTCGGTCCCCAACCGGTAGATTCTGCTATCTGTCAGGCGGGAGTTTGTATCGGATGAAAAACGAAGGTTCGGATCGTCATCATCATCAGCCAAGTCGACCGGTATGACACCTCTGAGCGCCGCCTCAATGCTACCGAGGAATTGCGCGCCGTCTTCGCCGCTCAACGTGCCAAAATTCACTGTTTCGAAGGCAGACGGAATGGAGATGTTATTTAGGCTGCTGACCCCCGAGGCCTGCACCCTGGAGCTTTCTTGCCGGCGCTCCTGATCGTTCAGAACAGCATCAAAGTACAGCTTCACGCCATCATTCGGCGCCCACTCTACCGTACCGGCTATATTGGTCGTCTCGTACTCAAAGTTGTCGTAGTCTTGATTCAGGAACTGTATTGGCAGAAAATCAAAAGACTGCGCACTGTCGGCACCACTATCTGACGCAATCAGGTTATCGCGGTCTGCACGAGGACGAAACGCGGTAACGTCCTGCTCAGCGTAGCTGACGCTGATGACGGTCCCGATCTCACCCATGTCCGTTGACCATTTATTGCCATAGGTCCCAGCGAGCCGGGGAGTGATACCATCGGTTGTGAGGCTGCTGTCCTCGCCCTGAATTCGTATCGTCGTCAAACGCTCAGTAAGGTCAAGCGGACGAATTGTTCTGAGATTGATTGTCCCGCCCACAGAACCTTCAATCGTCTTTGCCTCAGGAGCTTTGGTTACCTCAACAGCCGCGATCATGGCAGCAGAAACATCTTCAAAACTAATGCCACCCCGACCAGAACCAGACCCCACGGTGGACACACCGTTTATCTCGGTGCGGTTTGCATTTGTACCGCGGATCTGAACCCCGGTGCCCACACCAGCTTCGCGAGTAATCTGAACACCCGTGATATTCTCCAGAACTTCAGCAAGGTTTTGGTCCGGCAGCTTACCAATGTCTTCTGCTTGGATGACTTCAATCAGATTATCGGCAGCACGCTTTTCACTAAGTGCGCTTGCGAGCGATGAGCGGATTCCCGTCACCACAACCGTATCCTGGCGCGCTTCACCTTCAGCGGCCGGTGCTGACACGGTGACCGGTTCTTCCTGCGCCCATGCTGCGGCACCCAACGGCAGCGCGACACCGGCAAGCAGTGCCGCCCGCCAAACCCGCTGCCTCCTCAGACTGACAGACTCATCCTGTTTAAACGTGCGCATACTGAATTCCTCCCATTTATATTTTTGAGGCCTCGTCTCGACGCAAGGCACTTCGAAGACTACCAACACCCTCCGCTGATGGTATGTCAACCACTTTGGTATGCATATTTGTCTATATTGGTATGACCTCTAATCAGTTTTCCGAGCTAGTATTGTAAATTTGCGACACCCCCCGCAAGCGACGGGGATCAAAAAGAACATTTTCAACAGCGCAAGAATTAATTGGTTGACAAATTGGTCTGACAATTTAGCACTGCAGAAAAGCCGGATTACACGGCCTCGGGAGAAAAGCATGCGTTTAGGGCTCATCAATGCGACGGTAATTTGTTTTGCTTTGGGCGCTTGTCAGGCTGTCCCCGCACTGCCTGAAGTTTCTGAAGCCACACCCCAACGCCCTCATAGCCATCGTGTCATCCCCGTCTCCAATCAGGAAGACTATTTCAATGCAGCAACCAATGCCCAGCCAGGAGACCAGATCGTTCTCCAGAACGGTGTTTGGCGCGACTTTGATATGCTTCTCGACGCTGAAGGGACAATCGAAACTCCCATTACCGTATCGGCTGAAACACCTGGCAAGGTTATCTTGTCCGGACAGTCGAGCCTGAGACTGGCCGGCAAACACCTTGTCATATCCGGTCTTGTTTTTCGGGAAGGTTATACGCCGCGCACTGAAGTTATCAGCTTCCGGCGAGACAATGACAATCTCGCCTATAATTCACGTGTCACCGAAACAGTTATCGAAAACTACTCCAACCCAACCAGGGCGCAGCGTGACATCTGGGTTGCGATGTATGGCCAGAACAATATGTTCGATCACAATCACTTGTCGGGCAAGCTCAATTCCGGTCCTACAATGGCAGTCCGCCTCAATACGGAAGACAGCCAGAACAACAACCATGTCATTCGAAACAACTATTTCGGGCCTCGCCCAGTGTTCGGGTCAAATGGGGGCGAGACGCTTCGTATTGGAACCAGTCATTATTCGCTCACGCACTCGGGCACACTCGTGGAGAACAACTACTTCGACCGCTGCAGCGGCGAGGTCGAAATCATTTCGAACAAATCAGGCGGTAATACGTACCGTGGGAACACGTTCTTCCGGTCGCGTGGTACACTCACCTTGCGCCACGGCAATGATACCTTGGTTGAGAACAACCTCTTTGATGGAGATGGCGCTCCTTATACGGGAGGTGTCCGCGTTATCAATGCGCGCCAGACCGTGCGGAACAACTATTTCAAGGATCTGACCGGAGAGAGATTTTCTGGTGCGCTGGTCGTAATGAATGGGGTACCGAACTCGCCGATCAACCGCTATCATCAGGTTGATGGCGCAATTATAGAGAATAATGTTTTCGATACTGTCCGCCGCATTGAGCTGGCCGAAGGATCCGACGCTGAACGCACGGCCGTACCTGTCAATTCCATTTTCCGAAGCAACATTGTGATTGGAGAAGGTAGCGACGCGCCATTTCGAATACAGGACGACCTAAGCGGAATTACTTTTGAGGACAATGTGACGACGGCTGCTCTGTCCGTCGTCAGGTAATTTGAGACTTCAGGCTGCCTGACTTAAGGAGGGTCTGGCGCATCTGGTTTGAGTTAAGCAGCGGATTGGGCGTGCTGCAAGCGCCGTAGTTTCATCGTCCTCCTTTTGATTTTCTCACGTTCGAGCAGGATGGTCTGGCCGCGGCCCGTATAGACATCTGCCGGAGTGAGATTGTTCAGGCTCTCGTGATAGCGCTGATGGTTGTAGTAACCGACGAACGCATCGATCTGCGCTTCAAGGTCTCCGGGCAGGAAGTAGTTTTCCAACAGGATGCGGTTCTTCAGCGTCTGATGCCAGCGCTCGATCTTTCCTTGCGTCTGGGGATGATACGGCGCGCCGCGCGTATGCTGCATGCCTTTGTCGGCAAGATACTCAGCCAGATCGCCAGAGATGTAAGACGGTCCGTTGTCTGAGAGTAGTCTCGGGCGATGAACCACATTCACTTCATCGAGTCCGGAAGCTTCAAGCGCCAGGTTCAGCGTGTCCTGCACATCGCTCGCCGCCATGCCCGAGCAGAGCTTCCAGGCGATGATGTAACGGGAGAAGTCGTCCAACACGGTGGAGAGGTAGAACCATCCCCAGCCGATCACTTTCAGATAGGTGAAGTCGGTCTGCCAGAGCTGGTTGGGCGCGGTGGTTTTCTCCCTGAACTCATCGGCCGCTTTCATCACGATGAAGGCCGGGCTGGTAATCAGGTCGTGCGCCCTCAAAAGCCTGTAAACACTGGCTTCCGAGACGAAGTAGTGCTTCTCATCGGTGAACGTCACCGCCAATTCCCGGGGAGATAGTTCCGGTTGATCCAGGGCCATTTCCAGTACCTGCTGACGCACCTCGTTCGGGATGCGGTTCCAGACCCGGCCGGAGCCGCTGCGCCGATCCTCAAGCCCGGCTTCACCGAACCGCCGGTAAAGGTCATACCAGCGATAGAAGGTCGGACGTGACACGCCGATCTGTTCCAGTGTCTTCTTCACCGGCTGGTGTGATTGTTCGACCAGCCGGATGATCTCCAGCTTCTCAGAGGCAGGGTATCTCATTCGGTATCCTCCCCATCCCCGATCACGCTTTTTTTCAGAATGCGGTTTTCCAGCGTCAGGTCGGCCACGACTTCCTTCAGATCCCGCATCTCGCGCTTCAAGCCGCTCACCTCACCGGACGTCGCCTGGCGCTCGGTATCGCCGGAGAGCCGCCTCTTTCCCGCTTCGAGGAATTCCTTCGACCAGGTGTAATAAAGGCCCTGGGCGATCCCCTCACGCCGACACAGTTCGGCAATCGAATATTCTCCGCGCAGGCCTTCCAGAACAATGCGGATCTTCTCTTCGGCAGAGAATTTGCGCCGGGTCTTACGGCGTATCTCTTTCACATGTTTTTCGGCCGATCCTTCCGGCCCGGATTTCTGTCTCATCTTCGCTCCCTTGGCGGGCTACGATGTGCCAGAAATCCTCCTTAAGCAATTTGGCCGATCTGTCTCATGGTCGCTGACGGGGAACA
>NZ_DFME01000045.1:0-18378 GCF_002375605.1 Hyphomonas sp. UBA3601
TTCGCGGCCCAATTCTTCGGCCAGCTTGATATAGCCCGGCTGAACATCGTCGGACGCGCCGCAATAAACGCAGATGGATTTGATATTCGTCATGCGGGGTTCGCCTTTCAAACTTGCCTCAGCGAGGCGTGCCGTTGCCCTATATGGGGCCTCGTATTCCTCGACCAGTGACAATTTCAGGACGTTTCGCTGTTCGGCGCAACATGCAGGGTTTGCTGATCTGTCATTTTGTTCCCATATGCGGGCGATGACGAATCCTCACGCTGCCGCCGCTGACCATGACAAGATCGAAAGCGCTGATGGCGGGATCGGCGCCTCCATTCTGCGAATCCTGAAGCTGCTCGCGCGGCCGGAACTGTCGAAATGGCGGCCAATCATGGTGATCGCAATCTTGATCACACTCGCTGCTTCGGTGTTGGAAGTGATTTCGCCCTTGCTGCTGGGACACGCGATCAACCGCGCTGTTCCGGAAGGTGGCGAAGCGGCGGCCTTCGGCGCGGCCGCATATTGGCTCGCGGTCGGGATTGGTGTCCGCTTTCTTGCTGCGGCCATGCCGCAGGTGCGCGACTGGCTGTTTTCTCCCGTCAGTCAGGACGCACAACGCGTCGCCAGCGTGGACGCTTTCGGGCATGCGCAGTCTCTTTCTCTGAACTTCCACCAGACTCGGCGGACCGGCGCACTCAATCGGGTCATCGAGCGCGGTGCCAGTGCCATCGACTATTTGATTCGCTTCCTCGCCTTCAATATAGGGCCGACCTTCGTGCGGCTGGTGCTTGCCTCCATCGCGCTCGGCGTCGCTTATGATTACCGCCTGTCCCTGATCGCGGTCTTCACGATCATCATCTATGTCATCGCCACGGTAATCATCACCGAATGGCGCGTGCGCCAGCGCCGCCGAATGAATGAAGCCGACACGCATTTCCGAGCGACCTCTGTCGACATTCTGACAAATTTCGAAACCGTGAAGGCTTTCGCTGCAGAACGCCGCGAAACCGGCCGGTTCAACGACGCGATGCGCAATTACAATCATCGGTATGTCGATGCTGTCCGGTCCATGTACGTCCTGAACGCAACGCAAGCGGTGGTAATGAATGCAGGCTTGTTGGCGGTGCTCGTCCTGTCGGCCTGGAATGTCATTCAGGGAACCATGTTGGTCGGCGACCTGACGGCCGTCATGCTGATGCTGCTGTCACTCTATGCGCCGCTGAATATTCTCGGTTGGGCCTGGCGCGAGATCAAGCAAGGCGCGGTGGACCTCGAAAAGCTCTACGGGCTGCTCGCCATGAAAACCGAAGTGGCGGATGCGCCAGATGCGATGCCATTGTCGAAGCCGACTGGGCATGTCGAATTCCGCAATGTGGGTTTCAATCATGAAGGCCGTGCAGTTGGCGTGCAGGATGTCAGTTTTGACTTGCTGCCCGGCCGCAAGGTTGCGTTTGTCGGCACATCTGGGGCGGGAAAGTCGACGCTGCTTAAGCTCCTGTTCCGCTTCTACGATGTCGATCAGGGCAGCGTGTTGGTCGATGGGCATGATGTGAGATCGCTGACACAGGAATCCCTGCGCAAGGCGCTTGGGCTCGTGCCTCAGGACGTTGTTCTGTTCAATGACACGATCCGGTCCAACATCGCTTACGCTCGTCCCGATGCCAGCGACGAGGAGCTGCGGGATGCTGCGCGCCGGGCGCAATTACTCGATTTCATCGAATCGCTGCCCGATGGTTGGAAAACACGCGTTGGCGAGCGAGGCTTGAAACTGTCTGGGGGTGAGAAGCAGCGCGTGGGAATTGCCCGCGTGATTCTGGCCGATCCGTCCATCCTCGTGCTGGACGAGGCCACGTCAGCGCTGGACAGTGCGACGGAAGAGGCCGTGCAAGACGCGCTTGAGGATGCCGCCGAGGGGCGTACGACATTGATGGTCGCCCACCGCCTGTCTACTGTGAAATCTGCTGACGAGATCATCGTTCTCGATGCCGGGCGAGTGATTGAGCGCGGCACACATGCAGACCTGCTGGCAAAAGGCGGCAAATATGCTGATATGTGGGAAAGACAGGCCAAGAGCGCGGAGATCGCGCTCGCTGCGGAATAGAAAAGGCTGGCGGGCATGACCGAAGACCTCGAACGGAAGACGACGCCCTGGATGACCGGCGGGCTCGATTGGGAGGGCGTTGCGGCTGCGTTGGCCTCCCTTCTGGTCGGCCTGTTGCTAAGTTGGGTCTGGGACCCACTCTTCTGGGTTGGGTTTGCCGGGATGATCGCTGCCTTGATGGCGGCGCGCTGGGCCAAGCGAACCGCGCCAGATCTTGCCAGCGGCATTGTGGCGCCGTGCGATGGGGTGGTGGTATCAGTGACCCCAGCCGATCCGCCGGGCGAATTGCGCATGGCCGGCGCGGAAACTACACGCATCCGGATATCTTCGTCGCCGGCCACAACGAACCGACTCTACGCGCCGATTGCTGGCAGTCTGGAAAGCCTCATTACGGAAGACGGCGAACAAACTGTCCCATTTGCCATGCGCCCAGATGCAGACGGATTGGCGATTTCATACCTGTTGTTTGAAAGCCGTGCACAGCAGGTAGGTGTGCGCATCGCGACAGGCGGTCTTGGCCCACGTCAGGAATTGGAAGCTGAATCGGGCGATATCATGCGACTTGGACGCGTGTTCGGAAAACGACGGCTGGGCGGCTGGTGCGATGTGTATGTTCCGGCCAAAGCCGGCCAGTTGATTTGGCCTGGCCAGACATTGATCGGGGGGGAAACCGTGCTGGGCCGTCTGGAATCCGATCGCGACGAAGGCTCTTTCGAAACGATGTCGGGAGAGGCAGGTGAATTGCCATTAGGCGTGACGGAGGATGAATCGGTCGAGGAGGACGATTATCCGGAGCCCGACGAGGCAGATACACCTGACGATCCCGCTGTTATGCTGGCGCGGTTGAAGGAAGCCACCAAGAACAAACCTGAAGACTAGTCTTCCTGCTTTGGCGCATCGCGATTCATCCACGCGAAGATCGGCTTGAACGGGATGATCCAACCGATTCCTGCGAATACGTAGAACAGCATTTCAGCCCATTTCGGCCAACCTGAGACAATCGGACCGACTGAGCCGACCATGATAATCCAGCAGACCATGAAGGCCAGCAGGATCAGGCTCGCGACGATTTTCCTGGTCGGATAGCTCATGGGTATGTCTCTCAACTGCACATGCGACTTTGCCGCCTCTTGCGCGGGCGTCTGCTTGGATCATGTATCTCGCATGAGCGAAACGTCAAAAGTCAGCCCCTCCGCTACCTGGATCCGCCGCTGGCTGATCCTTGTCGGTCTGATGGTCTATGCCATGATCCTGATTGGTGGTGCCACACGCCTGACGGATTCCGGCCTTTCCATCACTGAATGGAATCCGGTCAGTGGTGCGCTGCCGCCGCTCTCAGAAGGTGCGTGGCAAACCGAGTTCGCGAAATACCAGCAAACCGCTGAATACCAGTTCGTCAATCAGGGCATGTCCATGGCGGAGTTCCAGAAAATATTCTGGTGGGAGTGGGGGCATCGCTTTTTTGGGCGCATGATCGGCTTGGTGGCTGTTGCGGGTTTTGCGGTCTTTGCCGTTCGCGGTTGGCTGACCAAACATCTCACTTGGCATCTGATCGCATTGATCGGACTCGGTGGTCTGCAGGGCGCCATAGGCTGGTGGATGGTGGCCAGCGGCATTGGCGAGACCACGCGCGTGGACGTCGCGCCTTATCGGTTGATGACCCATTTCACACTTGCGCTGTTGATTATCGCCTACGTCACTTGGCTCTGGCACGATCTTGGCAAAGAGCGCCGACCGGCGGTAGCTGGGCTCACCCGAAGCATTGCCGTAATACTTCTGGTCACGATTTTCATCCAGATGGCTGCCGGCGCCTTGGTTGCCGGCCTTGATGCGGGCCGGTCCTACAATGATTGGCCGTTGATGGCGGGAGAGTTCTTTCCGTCACACTATGTGGAAGAAGGCCTCGGTGCGCGCAGCCTGTTTGAAGGCCGCGCTGCAACGCAATTCAATCACCGCATTCTGGCCTATGCCATCTGGGCCGGATCATTGGCATCCGCCTGGGCGTTCCGGAGCACGCCACTGCGACAGGAATTTCGTTGGCTGGCTGTGCTCGTGACCCTACAGGCAGTGTGGGGAATTCTCACGCTTGTGCACGCCGCCCCGATGAACCTGGCTCTGGTTCATCAGGGTCTTGGCGTAATCGTTACGCTGATGGCAGTGCGTCTTGTCTGGCAATCGCGTGGGACGTCTAGCGAGAATCGTCCAGCGTAAGGGGGCTTGGATCGACGAATACGGCCTGATGCTGGTCCGGGGCGGTTTCGCCCGCGATGACAATCACACCGCCTGGATATCCACCACTCATCATCGTGCCCATGGCGGCCATCGCATCCGGTGCATCTGGCGCAATAACGGTAATGCCATCCCGAACGGTGATTTCGGTGTTGGTCATGCCCAAATCTGTTGAGACCTGAAGCCCACTGCCGTCTTCGATGGAGAGCAGGGCATCAAAATCGCCACGTGTGAGCGACGCTGCGCTTTTCGCACGCGGGGAGGCAACCAGTGTGTCGCTCGTATAGGCGCAGGACCTGATCCCAAAATCTGTGAAGGTCGATTCGCTGGCATCCCAGGAAAACTCGCCATTCTCTTCCCGCACGATGCCGGTCTGAAGTACGCGATCATTGGTCGAGGTCCAGTAAGCCACTCGCATGATACCGGCTGCCCGCATCGGACCGGAGCAAACGCCGGCAATGGAGCTCGTATTTGGAACGGGCAGGTCGACCTGAGCCGGGGCGAGGAGGCCTTCGCCGTAAAGATATGCTTTCAACTGGCCCTCGCGGGTGATTCCCGGGAATATGGTCACCGTACTGCCGCCAAGCGTGGCGCTCTGGCCGCTGGCGAGGTCAGTGAGCCTGAAGTTGGCAGGTTCCCCCAGAATTTCGCCATTCATATTGAACAATTGCAGGCCGCCGCGCTCATAGGCGACTGCCAGCAGGCCTCCGAGGCCTCCGGAGAGCGCCACAGCGTTCACTTTGCCTTCCAGTGGGCGCGTGGACCATACAGCGGGAAGCTCCACACCAGCAGCGATTTCAGAGGCAGAAGCCGGTACTTCGGGGGCTTCGGCTTTCTTCGAGCATCCAACTGCTGTAAAAAGCAGGGCGAGGCCAAGCCCTGCGTTGACAACCGGGGAAGTGGCGCTTAAACGCCAGCGCTTGAATTGCATTCCATGAACTCCGAAAGCGAGAGGCTCTTAGTAGAGCGATGAAAACCTATAACGCACCAGCCAACGTAGAGCACAACTGGGTCGTGATCGACGCGACCGATGTCGTCGTCGGACGCCTTGCTTCATATGTCGCCAAGCGCCTGCGCGGCAAGCACCGTGCTGACTTTACACCTCACATCGATACGGGCGATCACGTCGTCATTATCAATGCTGACAAGGTGAAATTCACCGGTCGCAAGATGACGGACAAAGTGTACTATCGCCACACCGGTTATCCGGGCGGCATCAAGTCCACGACGCCGGAAAAAATCCTCAATGGTCGTTTCCCTGAGCGCGCGCTTGAACTTGCCGTGAAGCGGATGATGCCAAAAGAAAGCCCGCTGGCCCGCAAGCAGTTCTCGAAACTGCACGTGTATGGCGGCGCGGAGCACCCACACGAGGCCCAGAAGCCCGACACTGTCGACTTCAAAGCCATGAACCGCAAGAACATCAAGGCGGCCTGATCAACATGACTGACACTGCAAACTCCCTCCAGGATCTTGGCGCCATGTCCGGCGCAACCGAAGCTGAAGCTCCGGCTGCTCCAATCGAGCCGAAGATCGACGCTCAGGGCCGTGCTTACGGCACCGGTCGCCGCAAAGAGGCCGTCGCCCGCGTCTGGATCAAGCCCGGCACTGGCAAGATCACGATCAATGGTCGCGATCAGGAACAGTACTTCGCGCGCCCTGTGCTGCGCATGGTAATTGCTCAGCCACTGGTCGAAGCTGGCCGCGAAGGCGAGTTTGACATCATTGCAACTGTGAAGGGCTCCGGCCTTTCCGGTCAGGCAGGCGCTGTGCGTCACGGCCTGTCGCGTGCCCTCGTCAACTACGAGCCAGGCCTGCGCGCCGTGCTGAAGCCATTCGGCTTCATGACCCGCGACCCACGCGTTGTCGAACGCAAGAAGTATGGTCGTGCGAAAGCACGCCGCAGCTTCCAGTTCTCGAAGCGCTAGGCCGCACACCGAATATCATTATTCAGGCGGGCGCTTCGGAAACGGAGCGCCCGTTTTGTTTTGTCCGGAATCGGGAACACACAGATTATGCTGCCCAAAGTATTCATTGATGGCGAAGCCGGCACGACCGGCCTTCAGATTGCCGAGCGACTGTGGGCTCGCACGGACCTTGAGCTGATTTCCATTGATCCGGACAAGCGCAAGGACAATATCGAGCGTGCGCGCCTGATGGATGCATCCGACGCGGTCATCCTCTGTTTGCCCGATGATGCAGCGCGTCTTGGGGTGTCCCTCGTGAACAGTCCGAACACGGTGATCATCGACGCATCTACAGCGCACCGGGTTGCGAGTGGATGGACTTACGGATTTCCGGAAATGGACAAGGGGCAGCGCGCCGCGATCCAGGCGTCCCGGCGGATCTCCAATCCAGGCTGCTATCCCACAGGTGTGATTGCGCTGTTGCGTCCGCTGGTCTCAAAATGGCTGGTGCCAACCTCTTGGCCCATCGTGGTCTCTGCTGTGTCGGGCTATACCGGCGGCGGCAAGGCCATGATCGCTGAGTTCGAGGATGAGGCGTCCGAAACGTATTCTGAAGACAATCACCGCATCTATGCGATGGGACAGAAGCACAAGCATCCCCCTGAGATGAAGAAATATTCCCGGCTCGAGCACGCTCCCGTCTTCATGCCGTCAGTGGGGCGTTATGCGCAGGGTATGATCGTTGAAATCGGCCTGCCGCTCTGGGCCATTCCGGGTAAGCCACGCCGTGCGCAAATTCACGCGGCACTGACCTCAGCCTATCAAGGCGAGCGATTTGTAAGTGTGGCCTCCCTCGCAGACTGCGATGCCTTGAAGGGTGTTGAGCCAGAGGCCTGCAACGGAACCAATCGGATCGATCTGTTTGTCTTCGGCACGGATGACGAGGCGCGACTTGTGGCGCGTTTTGACAATCTCGGTAAGGGCGCTTCTGGCGCGGCGGTTCAGAACCTCAATATTGCGTTGGGGCTGGACGAGGATGCCGGATTGACGGCTTGAGCTTACTTGAGCCTGATATCCTCAAGACGAACTCTGGCATAAGTGCCCGGCGCAGCGCCGAGGCCCATGTCCTTTGGCTGCTTCGCAATGACTTTGCGACCGGACTTCGGCCGTAGCCAGTCCCACCAGGTCGGCCACCAGGAGCCTGCATGCTCCTCCGCACCTTCGAGCCATTCCGCGCCAGTTTCTGGCAGCGCGCCATTATTGGTCCAATGGCAGTATTTTCCGGAATCCGGGTGGTTCACTACGCCGGCGATGTGGCCTGAGGCGGCGAGGATGAAATTGGTCTTGCCGCCAAATACCTTGGCGGTGCGGTAGACACTTTCCATGGGGCAGATGTGATCGTCGCGGCTGGCCTGCACCATGATCGGGATATCGACCTTTTGCAGGTCCACTGTTTCGCCGAGCACCTTGAACTTGCCGCGTGCGAGCTTGTTCTCTGCGTAACAGTCCTTGAGGTATCTGCGGTGTACCTTGCCCGGAATATTGGTCTGGTCAGCGTTCCAATACAGCAAATCGAACGGCCGCGGCTCCTTGCCCAGCATGTACTGGTCAATGACGTAGCGCCAGACCAGATCAATCGGGCGTAGCCAGTTGAAGGTTTCGTACATCATCGTTCCAGGCATGATGCCGTCATGTTCCTCGATGATGGAGTCGATATAGGCGCGGCCATTATCGTCGGTGAAGACTTTCAGGTCTCCGGCTAGGCTGAAATCGGACTGGGATGCAAAGAAGGTGGCTGACTTGATACGGTCGTCGCCGCTGGCAGCCATGTGGCCGAGGGCTGAAGAGAGTAGGGTGCCCCCGATACAATACCCGACTGTATTGAGGCCCTTCTGCCCAGTCGCCTGAAGCGTGGCTTCGACGGCGGCATAGATGCCATTCTTCACATAGTCGTTCCACGTGTAGTCGCGGGTCACTTCGTCGGCCGAGCGCCACGAGACGACAAAGACTGACAGGCCCTTGTCTAGCAGCCAGCGGATCATCGAGTTTTCATCGCGCAAATCGAGGATGTAGAATTTGTTGATCCAGGGCGGGAAGATCAGCAACGGACGCGCATGGGTCTGCTCGCCAGTTGGTTTGTACTGGATCAGTTCGATCAAATCATTCCTGAAAACAACTTCACCGGGCGCCGTCGCGATGTTCTCGCCGAGTTTGAACGGCGTCTCGTCAGTTTGGGTGATGTAGAGTTTGCCATTGCCCCTTTTTACATCGTCGCGAGCCATCCGGATGCCTGCCAGCACGCTCTCACCGCCACTTTCGAAGAAGGTGCGCAGGGCCTGCGGATTGCTGCCGAGATGATTGGTCGGCGCGAGACTGTCGGCCAATTGCTGGCTGAAGAATTTTGCGCGCAAGTGAATATTGTCCGGCAGGTCGTCCTTCACATGATCGGCCAGGCCCATCAGCCATTTGGCATTGAGGTCATAGGCTTTGCGGATAAATTTGAAGCCGGGATTGCGATCCCATTCAGGGTCGGAAAAACGTTTGTCCCGGACCGCATTGGCGGCGCCGGTCATGCCTTCCAGTGCCATTTCCTGCCACAGCTCCATCCAACCCTGCATGAGTTGCATGTTGGCGTTCATCAATGCAACGGGGTTCTTCGCGAAGCCCTGGCCCACGGCTTGGAAAGCTTCGCCCACACCCATAGGGTCGCCATTCGTCACAGTGCCGAGTGGCCCGGATCCTGACAGGACATCTAGCAACAGGGCGTGAGATTCGGTATTGGCCAGCGCCAGCGTGGTCAGCAGGGACTGCATTTGCATGGGGTTTTGCTGGGCGAGAATCTCGGCGAGCAGTGGCTGGCTGTCTTTATTGTTCTTGCGGTCGACCATTCGTCCCAATATCGCCTTGTTTAGCCGCCTCTAACTATTCTACGGAATAATTGTGATTTAATGAGTTTAACCATGAAAAACACGGCGATTCCCCTGACAAGTGTATGTTGCCTGCTATTGGCAGCATGTACGGGGTCGTTTTCGAAGGTTCGGACAGCCATCGACCAGGCACCGGACTGGTATGATGCGCGCCGTGTGGAAATTCGTGGCGAAGGCTATCCCGAGATTGTCGATATTCCGACAATTGAAAAGGGGAATACACCGGGGCAAACACTCGAAACATCGAAAGCGCGCGGCGCTGAGTTGCGCGCAGTATTTGCGGAAAACGCGCGAGCGGTCGCGCCCGCAAATGCCGCCGCCGAGATCGAAGACCTTAGGGAATCGGTTCGGCGCGGATTTGCGGGCTTTGAGGCCAACTCCAACTTCCTGACGGATGAGGAGATTGAGGCCATACGATCCGCTTTTGATGTTCCACGAGTTACGAGGGGCCTACGGGCCGCCAACAGATGAATACAGATTTCCACAAGATCCGCCGACTTCCCCCATACGTTTTCGAACAAGTGAACCGCACCAAGGCGGCGCTGCGCGCGCAAGGTGCGGATATTATCGATCTCGGTATGGGCAATCCCGACATGCCAACGCCAGAGCATATAGTCGACAAACTGTGCGAGACGGCCCGTCGCCCTGACGTGAATGGCTACTCTGCTTCGCGCGGTATCAAGGGCCTGCGCCGCGCTGTGACCAATTACTACCAGCGTCGCTTCGATGTGTCCCTCGATATGGACCGGGAAGTCATCGTGACGCTCGGATCCAAGGAGGGGTTTGCGAACCTCGCTCAGGCCATCTCGGCGCCGGGCGATGTCATTCTTTCTCCCGACCCGTCCTATCCGCTGCATTCGTTCGGATTCATAATCGCCGGGGCATCCATTCGCAGCGTTCCTGCGCACACGCCGGAAGAGTACCTGTCCAATCTCAGCAAGGCCGTAAAATATTGTGTGCCACCGCCGACAGCGATGGTGTTGTGTTTTCCTTCCAACCCCACGGCTGAAGTTTGCGATCTCGACTTCTACAAGGAAGCCGTGAAGTTTGCGCGCAAGCACGATTTGATCGTCTTGTCCGATCTTGCTTACAACGAAATCTATTTTGACGAGCCGACCCCTTCGATCCTTCAGGTGGATGGTGCAAAGGACATCGCCGTTGAATTCACCACCATGTCGAAGACCTATTCCATGGCTGGATGGCGGATCGGCTTCGTGGCCGGCAACGAGAAGCTTGTTGGCGCACTGGGGCGCGTGAAATCCTATCTCGACTACGGTGCATACACGCCGATCCAGGTCGCGGCGGCAGCTGCGCTGGATGGCCCTCAGGATTGTGTCGACGAATTTCGCCAGATCTATCGGTCACGCCGCGACGTGCTGGTGGAGAGCTTCACGCGGGCCGGCTGGCCCATCCCGTCGCCGAAAGCCTCGATGTTTGCCTGGGCTCCGATCCCTGAGCCCCTCAAGGAAATGGGTAGTCTCGAATTCTCGCTACAGCTGATCAATGAAGCACATGTGGCCGTCGCGCCGGGTGCCGGATTTGGGGAGCAAGGCGATGGGCATGTCCGGATTGCGCTGGTCGAGAATGAGCAGCGTATCCGGCAGGCAGCGCGCAATATTCGCAAATTCCTGCAGTCCCGCGGGATCAAGGATATCCAGCCCGCCGCGGCAGAGTAGCGCGCGCCCTCGACGCATTCGCCCAAACCCGCTATGCGCTGCCCCTGAAAGTCAGACACTCAAACTGAAAGGGTGACCAATTGGGGCCGTTGAGAATAGGTATTGCGGGTTTGGGCCACGTCGGCTGTGGTCTCATCGAACTGGTTGAGCGGCAGGAGCGCCTGCGCATTCCGGGTAAGATTGAGATTGCAGGTGTGAGCGCGCGTAGCCAGTCTCGCAACCGGCCCGTCGATACAAGCAAGTATCGCTGGTTCGATGACGCTGCGACCCTGGCTGAAGACCCGGAAGTCGACGTATTCGTTGAATTGATCGGAGGATCTGACGGCCCGGCGAAGTTTGCGGTCGAAGAGGCCCTTAAGGCAGGTAAGCCGGTGGTCACCGCCAACAAGGCCCTGATGGCCAAGCATGGCATGGCGCTGGCCAAGCTGGCTGAAGAAAAGCAGGTAGATCTGTTGTTCGAGGCCGCTGTCGCTGGGGGTATTCCAGTCGTGCGCGTGTTACGCGACAGTCTGGCAGGGGTCGAAATCAAACGCGTGGCGGGTATCCTGAACGGTACCTGCAACTTCCTGACAACAGAAATGCTGGCAACGGGCCGCGCTTATGACGAAGTGCTCGCCGAAGCCCAGAAGCTCGGATATGCCGAAGCTGATCCTACGCTGGATGTTTCTGGCATGGATGCCGCGCACAAGGCAGCGATTCTCTCTGCCATTGCGTTCTCTGCTGACCTCGACTTCTCCAAGGTGGAAGTCTCTGGAGTAGATGGGGTCGAGCTGCTCGATTTGCGCCTTGCCGATCGCCTGGGGTTACGGATCAAGTTGATAGCAGAGGGTGTTTTGACCGATGAAGGCGTTGTGTGCCGGGTTGAGCCAATGGCCTTGCCTGTGTCGCATCCGCTTGCCCGCATTGATGGCTCCCTGAACACGGTGCGTATCGAAGGTGATCCTGTGGGTGCCGTCACCTTGACGGGCCCTGGCGCGGGCGCTGGTCCCACCGCGAGCGCCGTGATGGGAGATGTCGCAAAGCTGTTCCGCCCGGCGATCCGTCCGGCCTTTGGACGCGCAGAACACCACATGGCGCGGCCCTTCACAACTGGGCGCAAGGATGAGGTGGCCCAGTTCTTCCTGCGGGTACGACTGGCTGACAAGCCGGGCGCGCTGGCGGCACTTTCGGAGTCTTTGGCCGCTGAAGGCGTATCCGTCGACAAGCTGCTTCAGGATTCAGCAGATGATACTGGTGCAAGCCCGATTGCGATTGTCACACACCGATGCGAACGATCAAATATGGACGCGGCCTTGGCGCGATTGGAAAAATTTGCAATTGCTGTTGATCCGCCGCGCCTGATCAGGATCGAGTCGGCAAGCTAATTGCTTTAGATAGGCGCAGAGCCTTTATGTTTTGCGCGTTCGGAGAATTGAGAATTCATGAAAAATAGCGTTCTGACGCCCAGCCTTGCCGATTCCATGGTCCGTGTTACGGAATCTGCTGCCATAGCCGCCGCCAAACTGGTTGGCCGTGGAGATGAGAAGAAAGCCGATGCAGCCGCTGTGGATGCGATGCGCACGGCATTCAACGAGGTTGATTTCCAGGGGCGCGTGGTCATCGGCGAAGGTGAACGCGACGAAGCGCCCATGCTGTACATCGGGGAAGAAGTCGGCACTGGTAAAGGAGCCGAGATCGACATCGCCCTTGATCCGCTGGAAGGCACCACACTAACCGCAAAAGCCATGGCCAATGCGCTGGCCGTGCTGGCCATCGCGCCGCGTGGCGGCCTGCTGTATGCGCCAGACACCTATATGGACAAGATTGCTGTAGGCCCTGGCTATCCGGAAGGCATTATCAGTCTGGATGCGACACCTGCCGAGAACATTCAGGCGCTGGCCAAGCACAAGGGCATGGATGTCACCGACATGACCGCTTGTGTGCTGGACCGCCCGCGTCATGAAGGCATCATTGAGAGCCTGCGCTCGGTTGGCGCGCGCGTGGCCCTGATCACGGATGGCGATGTGGCCGGCGTAATCGCGACGACCAACCCACACACCGGAATTGATCTCTACGTCGGTCAAGGTGGCGCGCCCGAAGGCGTACTTGCAGCAGCGGCCCTCAAATGTGTTGGCGGCCAGATGCTGGGACGCCTCGTGTTCCGCAATGATGATGAGCGCAAACGTGCAGAGCGCACGGGTATCACCGACTTCGACCGCACTTACTCCCTAAATGAACTCGCCTCGGGTGACACAGTATTCTGTGCGACAGGCGTGACCGATGGATCGATGCTCAGCGGCGTCAAATCCGCAGACGGTCGTGTGCACACTCACACGCTCGTCATGACATCACTCGACGGCATGGTGCGCTATGTGCGCTCCGATCATAAGGTCTGAGCCGGGCGTTTCCCGTGACAGCCTAGATGCGTTAGAATCTCCGGGAGCGATTCCCGGAGAACCCATGGCTGACCCAGCCCTAAAGCAAGATACGACGCTATTCGATGTGCAGAGATCGGCCACGGGCCGGTTCTGGACGCTTGCGTCTGTGGATGAGGCATTGGTGCGGCGGCTCCAGCCGAGCGTCGGTGGATCCGATTTGTTGGCCAGGTTGCTCGCCACCAGAGATGTGACGCCAGACGAAGCGGCGACTTATCTGTCCCCGACCTTAAGGGAGACATTTCCTGATCCGTCGAGTTTCTCAGACATGGACAAGGCGGCCGAGATTGTGCTCGACGCGATTCTCGCAAAGAAGCGCGTCACGGTCTTTGCTGACTATGACGTCGATGGCGGTACCAGCTCAGCAATTCTCGCGCGATATTTCCGGGCATGGGGCGAAGACCTCGGGCTTTACGTGCCGGATCGCCTGGAAGAGGGGTATGGTCCTTCGCCCGAAGCTTTTCGACACTTGAAGGAAAAAGGCGCGGAACTCGTCATTACCGTCGATTGCGGCGCAGCTGCGGTCAATGCGCTGGAAGAGGCGGAGTCTATCGGTCTGCCCATTGTCGTCATCGATCACCATTTGATGGCCGGGCATAACCCTCCAGCGGCTGCACTGGTCAATCCGAACCGGCCCGACTGCAACTCTGGTTGTGGTCATCTCGCTGCGGCGGGCGTCGTTTTTGTTTTTGCGGCCGCATTGAACCGATTGGCGCGGGAACGAGGCATTGCGCCTCCGGAAGGTCTACCGGACATCATGTCGTTTCTTGACCTCGCAGCACTTGGGACGCTTTGCGACATGTCACCCCTACGCGGTGTAAACCGAGCCTTCGTGCGACAAGGGCTCAGCATTCTGTCCCGCGGTCAAAATGAAGGCCTGCGCGCGCTGGCCGAAGTATCCGGGATCAGCAAAGTGGACAGTGTGTACCACGCTACATTCATGCTGGGGCCACGGCTTAACGCAGGCGGTCGTGTGGGTGATCCGTGGATCGCCGCGAAACTTCTGGCTACGGATGACCGGTCAGAGGCAATTGCGCTGGCCGAGCGGCTGCACGCACTTAATGACGAACGTAAGGCCGTCGAAGCGGCGATTCTCGATCAGGCCACCGCACAGGCTGAGCAGGCGCTGAAGCGTAATCCAGACCGGGGTATCCTGGTCGCCGGTGGCGAAGGCTGGCATCCCGGCGTGATCGGCATCGTGGCCGGACGCCTGAAGGAACGGTTCCACCTTCCCTGCATAGTCATTGGCTGGGGACAGGGGCTGGGGCCCGTCGCTAAGGGATCGGGGCGATCGGTAACCGGTGTGAACATTGGTGATGCGATTTCAGCTGCGGCGCGTGAAGGAGTCATCTTGTCAGGGGGCGGCCATGCGATGGCGGGTGGCCTGAGCCTTGAGCCTGAGCAAATTCCAGCCTTCGACGCATGGATGGTCGGCCATATGGCGAAGTTTACGGCAGAGCGTGCTGCGGCACTGGAACTGCCCGTGGATGCGATCCTGTCTCCGGGCGCAGCATCTCCTGCGCTGGTTGATCAGATCGCCGGTATTGGCCCGTTTGGTGTCGGATCCCCCGAGCCTGTTTTCGCGCTGCAATCTGTACATGTCACGGGCGTGCGACAGGTTGGCTTAAATCATCTGAAGTTCACCGCCGAAGACTCCAGTGGGCGTCTTGATTGCATCGCTTGGCGTAGCGCTGACCAGCCTTTGGGGGAAGTAATTCGTCCGAATGCGCGGCTCCATGTTGTTGGAAAATTGAAGGCGGATGAGTGGAATGGCCGTCGGCGGGTACAGCTGGATGTCAGTGATGCAGCTGAGGCATGATTTATCTGCAGAAACCCGCCTCAAAGCGCTTTACGAGTCAGAAATGAGCAGCTATATCGCCTGTCTTCGAGCCGGTGCGGTCCCTTCGTCTATCGGTTAGGACGCCAGGTTTTCAACCTGGAAAGAGGGGTTCGATTCCCCTAGGGACTGCCACGGCTTGAATTCCATTGAAAAACAATGTGTTACGCGATGCAAAATCGCTGATTTTCAACACACTTTTCAACACGATTCAGTGTCGCTAGAACGCATTTCCCCGGGGGTCACTTGATCGTCGGAAGGGTTCATTATGCGTGCTAGAAGGTATCGATCTATGAGTTATGTTTATGAGAGATCCAATGGACTCTTTGAGATCAGGTATCCGATCCCTTCAGATGTCGTGAGCTACTTTCCAAAACCAAATAGCAAGCGGTTCAGAACTCATATTATCAAGTCACTTTCGACGCGGGATCAGAACGATGCCAACAAAGCAGCCATTGATTGCATCAAGGAGTTTGAAGGTGCGTTTTCCGTTCTGAGAGAAGGCGTCGCTTCCAATGATTTCAAAGCTTTTTGCCGAGTGGCTTATGAACAGGAAACTGCAATCATCACGGAAAGCTTCCTGAGCACGGAGACAGGCAAGAGCGGTCGCCTCGATCAACGCTGAGGGGATCTTCGGAGCGCCCTGACAACTACCGATACCGAGCAACTTGAAGCGCTAGTTGGGTGGCTCGTCGATCACTATTTGGATGTGACCACCAGCAAAAGTGCGTCCGTTCCAAGGGATACACCCATTCGCAATGCGATGCTCAAAGCTGCAGCCGGTGTGCTGTCGGATGCGTACACCCACGGTTTGGCTGAAATTCGCGGCTTAGCAAGACCTCCTCAACCAAAGTCTCCATTTTTGAAGGCTGAGCCAACAGTATTGCCCGCACTTGGAGATAATACACCTTTAACGCCGGAGGGGCGTAAATCTCTGGAGCAATATTGGGAGGTCTACGAACAGGTCAAACAGGATTCGACGACACCTGTGAAAGCAAAGACTTTGGAGCGTAGACGGGTTGCGTGGACTGAGTTTCATGAACTCACCGGTTCGTCTCTTCCGATATTTAAGGTGCAAAAATCTCACATCTGGGCGTATCGAGATGCCCTGAAAAGAGCACCAGCCAGGTCGGGTTCCATATCTGAGCTCAGACGGTTAAGTTTTCCGGAGAAGCTCGAAAAAGCCCGCAATGGCAGTAATTATGCCAAGTTGACCCAGGAACCATTAAAGACCGGCTCAGGCAAATCCAAGTTGTTCTTCAGCTGGCCGTAATTCGAGGACACTTAGTGAGCAATCCTGCGGTGGGGGTCACCGAATCCAGCTCAGTTACCAGACCGAGCAGAAGAGCCTACACCACCAAAGAGCTAAATGTAATATTCACGTCGGCCCCGTTCGACAGGGTGTGGCCGTTGGAAGATGACAACACGACCGACCTTCCAACGTACTGGTTCACCGCCATTCGATCGGGTTCGCGGTACGGGTATTTCTCGACGGTTTGAGCCGGCGATATTGAATGCACCGGGGTGGGGGAAGGCGGCGATCCCTAAGACTTCTCTCCTTCGCGTCGACTGCGCTCTCAGGAGTCCGTAGAGCAGCCTAGGACCTGCTCGTTCGCACTGGTTCGCATTAAACTGACACCACCCCATCAGCGACGCAATTGCCCGAAGCGTGTCGTGGAGACGAGAGCATCGACTTCACTGACAGAGACTGCGTTGCTGTCTCCGTGTATCGAGTGTTTAAGGCAGTTGGCGGCGGCGCCAAACTCCAGTGCTTCACTGGGCTTTCGGGCGTCGACCAGTCCATAAATCAGCCCGGCACAAAAAGCGTCGCCGGTTCCGACGCGGTCTAGGATGGCTGTCATTTCGTACGTGCGCGAAAAATAGGAGCCAGCCTGCGTGCGCAGGTGCGCGCTCCAACTATGATTTTCTGCCGACTTTGAATTTCTTAGCGTGATCGACGCATTTGTTAACTGGCTGAACCGTCTGAACAGCTGCTCGGTCAGGGATTCCGCCCACACCTGACTGCCATTCTCACCTTCGCCGTCCACACCGAGACAATGGGTGCAGTCGCCTCTTCCGGCGATCAATGTATCGGCCAGCGAAGCAAGAGCTGGCATCACCTCAATGGCCGATCGACCATATTCCCACAACCGTTCGCGATAGTTCAGGTCGAGCGAAACATGTATATTCCGTCTCCGGGCTTCCTCCATGGCAAAAGTCGCAAGTTGGCGGGTCTCATCTGAAAGCGCGGGCGTTATGCCGCTAATATGAAACCAATCTGCTCCGTCAAAGGCTGCGTTCCAGTCGATATCATCGGGGGATAACTCGGAAAACACACTGCCGGCCCGGTCATACACCACGCACCCGGAGCGAAAATCGGCACCTTCTTCCATAAAGTAAAGTCCCAGCCGGCCAGGACGCCGAATGACCTGACTCGTATCGACATCGTGGGCCCGGAGAAACCGGAGCGCTTGCGCTCCGAGTTCACCTTCCGGAAGCCCCGTGACCAGGCGAGAGGCGAGACCAAACTCTGCAAGCGATACGGCGACATTGGCCTCGGCGCCCCCATGGCATACCTCGAAGGCCTGTGCTTGGCGCAGACGCAATTTGCCGGGGGGCTTCAGGCGCATCATGAGCTCGCCAAGTGTGACGATTGTCTTTGACATGGTCGACGCCTTTCAGTGCGCGGTTCTGCCGAAAATCGGCTTGTGTGGTGTAGATGTAAACAAAAAACAATCCTGGAACGGACAGAACTCGTAATCGCTTACCTTTTCAAATCAACGAAGTAGTCGAAGATTTCCGGCACATTACCTGAGCCCATTCCGGCTTCGACGGCGGCTGAGAGATTCGTCGAGGTGCCTTCGGCAATCAGGGAACGAGAACCGAGATCCGAGACCATCTGGTTAAAGTAACGCAGATCCTTGTTTGCATTGTTGATGGAGAACCCAAGGTCGCTCACACCGTCGACCGCGTAGTTCTTGCAGAACTTCATGAACGGCGAATTGGACGGACCAGATGACATTATTTCGTAGAGCTGACCGCGGTCTACGCCGGCCAGTTTTGCCGCAGCGAAAGCCTGCGACATGGCGCAGACGGTTGTCATGCCCATGAAGTTGTTGATCAGCTTCGTCGTGTGGCCGGCACCGAGCGGGCCGAGATAAAAGACGTTTTCGCCCTGTTCCTTGAGGACCGGCTCGTACTTGTCGAACGTCGCCTTGTCACCGCCAGCCATGATATTCAGCAGCCCGTCCTTGGCGTGCGCAGGCGTACGACCGAGGGGCGCATCAATCATGCCCACGCCTTTC
>NZ_DFME01000147.1:0-1386 GCF_002375605.1 Hyphomonas sp. UBA3601
CTTGCGACTCAGCTGCCTCTTGTTTGCGGCCACGACCGCCTCGGCGCCGACGGCGCTTGCGGCGGGTGCCTGTGGATTCGTCATCTTGATCAGCAGAGGCTTCGGACGTGTCGTCTTCGCTCTCGTCATCTTCATCCTCGTCATCACTGACGATTTGCTTGCTCGGCTTGGCGAGCGAGCGTGGTGGCTTGCGCTTCTTCGGCTTTCCGTTCGGGTCGCGCTCTGCATCGATCACGAAATCGCCGGGCAGCATGTCTTCTGACGAGTGAATCGAGACAGCAAAGCCGGCCACCTGTTCGACTTCGACCAGCGCTTCGCGCTTGTTGTTTAGCAGGTAGAGCGCGACATCGGTCGGAGCCTTCACGGAAATGGCTTTCAGGCCGCCCATGGAGGCGCGGGCCTCGATGGCCCGGATCAGCTGAAGTGCCGCCGACGGGATAGAGCGGCGACGGCCAGTGCCGTTACACGCTTCGCACGGATCGGAGGTTGCCTGCAGCACGCCCTGACGGCGACGCTGGCGTGAGATTTCCATCAGGCCGAACTGCGAGATGCGACCATGCTGGACGCGGGCCCGGTCCACCTTGAGGTGATCCTTCAGCTTTTTCTCGACGGCGCGATTGTTCTTGTTCTCGTCCATGTCGATGAAATCGATCACGATGAGACCAGCCAGGTCGCGCAGGCGCATCTGGCGACAGGCTTCCTCCGCAGCTTCGAGGTTCGTGCGCACCGCAGTCTGCTCAATGTTGCGCTCACGTGTCGACTTGCCGGAGTTCACATCGATCGCAACCAGGGCTTCGGTCTGGTTGATGACGAGATAGCCGCCGGATTTCAGTTGGACGGTCGGGGAGTAGATGGAATCGAGCTGCTGCTCGACCGCTTCGGCCACGAAAAGCGGGTCTTCCTCTTTCCATTGCTGAACCTTCTTGGACTGGCTCGGCATGATGAGCTTGGCGAGATCCTTCGCTTCGCGATAGGCCTCTTCACCATGAACAAGGACCTCCTCGATATCCTTGTCGAACATGTCGCGCATTGCCCGGTGGACGAGACCGCCCTCGGCATTGATCAGCATTGGAGCTTCGGATGTCAGTGTCTTCTCGACAATGTTTTCCCAAAGCTTGGAAAGATATTCATAGTCACGCTTGATCTCGGCCTTGGTGCGCTTGGCGCCTGCGGTCCGCACGATCAGGCCCATGCCGTCCGGCACATCCAGCTCGGAGACGATGGATTTCAGGCGCTTGCGGTCTGCGCCATTGACGATTTTGCGGGAAATGCCACCGCCGCGCGGCGTGTTCGGCATCAGGACCGAGTAGCGACCGGCGAGGGAGAGATAGGTGGTCAGGGCTGCGCCCTTGTTGCCACGTTCTTCCTTGACGACCTGGACAAGCA
>NZ_DFME01000147.1:1531-2724 GCF_002375605.1 Hyphomonas sp. UBA3601
CGAATGACTTCCTGGATCTTGTAGCGCTTGGAGATCGAAGCCCGGCTGGACTTCTTCCGGCGGGGTGCGGCGGCAGCCTTGGCTTCACCGCTTTCATTATCGGTGGAGTCTTCCGACTCGTCAGAGTCATCGTCGCTTGCATCGTTGTCGACGTCGTCTTCATCGTCGATGTCGACTGCATCGCCATCTTCATCATCGTCGTCTTCGATCTGGGCAGCGGCCTCTTCGGCTGCTTCCTTCAGCAGGGCTTCGCGGTCTTCCGCGGGCAGCTGGTAATAGTCGGGGTGGATTTCGCTGAAGGCCAGGAAACCGTGGCGATTGCCGCCATACTCAACGAATGCCGCCTGAAGCGACGGCTCTACACGCGTTACTTTTGCGAGGTAGATGTTTCCGCGGAGTTGTTCGTTGCCAGTTGTTTCAAAGTCAAAGTCGTCGACCTGACCATTGTTGACGATCGCAACACGGGTCTCTTCCGTGTGCGAGGCGTCGATTAGCATGAGTTTGCTCATGTAAAGGAACCTTATGAGCCGGCGCAGCAGCTTTGGATGCGTCAACGCACCTCAAGCCAGCCGCAGGGCCGGTCTGTAAATTTAGGGGGAGGATACGGTCACGCCGACCCGACTGCCCCATGGGCAGTACAGGAAAATCGGTTTTGACTACTGCACCCGCGTACATCTTCTCTGCTTTCCGGAGCGCGGCGCCCGCTTGCCTTTTCGGTGAAGCCGGGATCGCTGTCGCGACGTTGGGAAACTTGCTTGGTAGGCCTGATTGGCGGCTACCGGATGATACTGCCCAATTTTGACCGTCAAGAAAAGACCAAAAAGGGCGCTGAGGCTGTGTAATACGTAACCTGTGGTCAATGCTGGGTTAATAATCGGTCTGGTAGGGAAAACCTTCGAATCTGGAATACATGCGATCCTGATGACTATTTTACGCTTTGTTTGCCTTGTGATTGCCTGTCTGGGTGCGGGTTTTGCCGCATCCGCCGATGTCAGCCGGGTGCAGGTTGTTGGCAATGGAGAGCCGACTCGAATCACCGTGTGGGCAGATTCCGAGCAGGAAGGTCGCGCCTTCCTTGCCGAATCGGGAAACGCTCGCAGCCTCGTGCTGCCAGTTGATGGGCCAGTGACCCCTGCTGTGGGTGATGGGGGTGGTGGTGTTGCCACCTGGGCGCTCTCCGAGGGAACGCTCAG
>NZ_DFME01000147.1:2958-3317 GCF_002375605.1 Hyphomonas sp. UBA3601
AAGCTTGCCTCCTATCAGGCCAAAAAGCGCAAGGAAGAACTCGCAATTGAACTCGCATCAATGAGACCTGATGCTCCGTTGCCAGCGTCCCAGCGCGTCGCAAACCAATCCTACACGGTTGTTATCGATGCGGGGCATGGTGGTAAGGACCCGGGTGCCATGGCGATTACAGGCGGTGTGGAAAAGGACATCACCTTGCGGGCGGCACTCGCACTCAAGAATATCCTTCAGGCGGACCCCCGCTATACGGTGCGGCTGACGCGCGACACGGATGTCTATGTCGACCATGAGGTGCGCGTCAGCATGGCGCGCGATTGGGGCGCTGACCTGTTCATTTCCTTACATGCGGACGCTGCGGC
>NZ_DFME01000081.1:0-2351 GCF_002375605.1 Hyphomonas sp. UBA3601
CCACTTTTCAGGAAGCAGACCAAATTATGGTAATTAAGGCCCGCATCCTTCGATGCGGGCCTAATGATTCGTCTTTGGATTTATTGGCGGGTCGCCACTGCAAATAGAGAGGTTCCCTCCCTGGTATCATTAAAACATAGTGCGCAAGCCGACTTTAAAAACGGTGTCATCCGCGCTGCCAGTTTCCAAACGTTGAAAGTCAGCGGTGTCGCCATAGGCTTCTTCATAGGCAAGTTCGACATAAGGAGCGAATTCACGGGTGAATTCATAGCGCAATTGAGCGCTGTATTCCGCCGTCGCTAATCCCGAACCAATCTGCCGGGACAGATCGTCTTCGGCATAGAAATCGAGCGCGATACCGGGTTCGAGGATCAGGCGTTGCGTGAACAAAAGTTCCCCAGTCGCTTCAAAGCGGGCGCTGACATCGCCGCTCGAAGAAACAAAGGCGGCTGCATCAACTTCGAAGAAATAGGGCGCAAGTCCTTGCAGCCCTATAACGCCATAGGTCTCGCCTTTAGGCTCAAGGTCGTAGCGCACACCAATCTGGGCATCCCAGAATTTTGAAATGTATCGTGAATACAGCGCCTGGACCTCGGCGTCCTCGAAGTCGCCATCGGCAAATTCACCTTCGGCCTTCCACCAGAAGCGATTATAATCGCCGCCAACCCAGCCTTGGGCATCAAAGGCGCCGACGGTTTCATCATCAATCTCGGCAATATCGGCTTCGATCAGCGTGTAATTGTAGACCGGGTCACCTTCGGCTGCGAGGGCGGGCAGGGCGGTCGCCATAGCGAGCGCACCCACGAGCAGGAAATTGGGTTTCATCTGTTTTGTCCTTATGGGTGTTTGTTATTGAACGCCGCCAATGACATTGACTTGCCGGAACATGCCGGTCGCGGCGTGCTGGAGAATGTGGCAGTGAAAGGCCCAGGATCCGGTGGCATCGACGGTTACATCGGCGGAGATGGTTTCACCTGGCCGGATGGTGATCGTGTGCTTGCGCGGTGCCATGTCGCCCTCGCCATTCACCAGATCCATCCACAATCCATGCAGGTGCATCGGGTGCTCCATCATGGTTTCGTTCTTGAATGTGATACGAACGCGTTCGCCGTAGTTGAATTCAAGCGGGCCAGCGTCACCGAACTTCACGTCATTAATCGACCAGAAATATCGTTCCATATTGCCCGTGAGACGTAGCTCGACCTCGCGGTCTGGCGCGCGCCGGTCCGTATATGGGGTAAGCGCGCGAAGATCGTCATAGGAGAGAACTTTCTCTCCATGCTCCATCGCAGGCATTGCGCCATGTCCGCGATGGGCGTCTCCACTCATGTCCATGGTCATCTCATCCATGCCGGCAGCTTCACTTTCAGCCATTGCGCCGTGGCTGGCATGGCCTTCTCCCATCGCTGCCATTGTCAGCTCTGGCCGGGGCCCAAGTTCCGGGATCGCCGCTTCGGCGCCGCGTGTCTCGCTGAGGGTGCCGCGGGCATATCCTGAGCGGTCCTTTGCGGCGGCGAAGATCGTATATGATTGTCCCGCCTCAGGCTCGACGATAACGTCGAAGGTTTCAGCGATAGCGATCGGGAACTTGCTCTGCCCCACCGAGGTGATCCACCGGTTTTGTTAGTCCGGCGGTTTCCACGTAGCGGCGTTCATGCCGCTACCTCCACATAGTAAGGCGGTATGAACGCCGCGGGCAAGATGGTTTGTGGCGCAGGTGGCCGGTAGCCCAAAGATGAGTGTGGGCGCGCGGTGTTGTAATGGCGGCGCCATGTCTCGATCAGGACTTTCGCCTCCCTGAGATCATAGAAGATTTCCCTCGCCAACAACTCGTCTCTGAGCTTGGAGTTGAAGCTCTCGCAGTATCCATTCTCCCAAGGCGAACCGGGTTCGATATAGAGCGTCTTCACGCCGATCCGGCCAAGCCACTCGCGCAGGGCCGTGGCGATGAACTCGGGGCCATTGTCGGAACGGATATGCTCCGGCGGGCTATGATGCACGAACAGTTCGCCCAGCGTGTCTAGGACATCGCGGGAGTTGAGCTTGCGTTCGACACGAATGGCGAGGCATTCGCGAGTGAACTCATCAATCACACACAGCATGCGGAACACCTTGCCGTCATGCGTGCGGTCCTGAACGAAGTCATAGGACCAGACATGGCCCTTGTGCATCGGCCTCAGCCGGATGCAGGAGCCGTCATTCAGCCAGAGACGGCCTCTCTTTGGTTGTTTCATTGGCACTTTCAGCCCTTCACGCCGCCAGATGCGATACACCCGCTTCTCGTTCACATGCCAGCCATCCCGTCTCAGCAGGGCCGTGATCCGGCGGTAGCCATACCGGCCGAACCGTTC
>NZ_DFME01000081.1:2593-2934 GCF_002375605.1 Hyphomonas sp. UBA3601
AGAACTTTCCCTTGATGACTTCCTGAAGGATCTGGTTGTCGAGGGTGAGGTCAGAGATCGCCCGGCGCAGCCGCGCATTCTCCTTCTCCATTTCCTTCATCCGTTTGGCCTGGCCAACCTGCAGCCCGCCAAACTCCTTGCGCCAGCGGTAATAGGTCTGTTCCGTCACGCCAATCGCACGCACGGCCTGGCCCGCCGTCTCACCCCGCGCGAGGCGAACCTCAACCTCCCGCAGCTTCGCAATAATCTCTTCAGGCGTTGATCTCTTGCCCATGTCTCAGCTCCATATCTGAAGCCGGTACTAACTCAAATAATGGACCACTTTTCAGGAAGCAGACCAA
>NZ_DFME01000028.1:0-18056 GCF_002375605.1 Hyphomonas sp. UBA3601
CGGACGCCCCCATGTCGGCCAGAGCTTGCGCCGCTTCAAATTGGACCAGCCACACAGGATCGGAAAGCAAGTCTGCGACCTGGGCCGCGTAGGTATCGTGGGATATCTCACAAAGCGCCTTCACCGCGCCTGCGCGCACACTCCAGTCGGTATCCTTCAGGCAACTGGCAATGGCCGGAGCAGCGTCCGGGTGTTCCAGACTTGCAAGTCCGTCGAGTGCCGCGACACGGATCAGGGGCACATCGCTGGAGAGCGCCGCTTCGAGAATATTAAGGACTGAGTAATCCGCACTGCCGCCCAGGGCGGACAACAAGGCCGCGCGTTCGAAGTCCGGAACTCCGGGCCGGCCGAGGTATTCCAGGATGTCCCGTGAACGGTGCAGTGCCAGTTTCGACAGGACCGATTGCAGGCTACGCGTGCTGCCGTTCAGTTTCGAGAATTCACGCATGACATCCGGCACTGTTGGATAGGCACCAACGGCGACCAGCGTTCGTATTCCAGCGATGCGAAGGTCACGGTTTACTGACCGCTCCACCAGCGAGTCAACGGCTTTGGCCGTTGGCAGGCCGGGAAAATAGGCCAGTGCCTCAACGGCAGCGTGCCGGACAAATCTGAACCGATGTCGCAAGAGGCGGCGGAATTCATCGTCCACCCGGTACCTGACCATCCGCGCGACGAGACGGTCGCGCTCTTCGCCTCTAACCAGCGCAACGAATTCAAGAAAGACTTCCGGCACCATGGGGGATTTCCAGAGGGTCTCGTCGGGAATCGCGGCCTCACCCTTTTCATCCCACAGGATTTGCGCCATTGCCTCCAGAATCTGTTGGCGTTGCTTTGTGTAGAGTGACTGCCTGTGCGTACGGATAATCCGAAGAAGTATCAGCGTGATCATCCACAGTAGGGACGCAAGCACCAATACGCATGCAATCTGCCATATCAGGATGAGATAATTCACCCTCAAAAACTCCGCGCAAGCGAAAGGGAGATATCTGTGCGATCGTAGGCAGTGCGAAGTTCCTTGCCGGCCGTCAGGCGTAGCGCGGTGGTTCGACCGAAGCGCATTTCCAGTCCCGCCGCATAGGACTGCACTTCCACTGTTGCGCCATCAGAACTTTCCGGTGCGTCGGCGTAATAGAGATGCACCGCCCAAGGTCCTGTCGGCCTGAAAGTCGAGCGCATACGATAGCCTGAGCGATGCTGGTCGTTCTCGTCTCGCACGTTGATGTACCGCACTTCAATCTCCGCAGCCTCGCCAGAGAAAGTGTACTGGGCGCCCGGAAGAAAGGACGTCACCCGGCCGCTCTGGTATTCTGAAGTTCTGATGTCCGACAGGAGTTCCAAGCCCGGATAGTGCGTGGCAACACCTGCGCCAACGAGAACTGTGGTGTTGGGCAGGAAGGTCGTGTTGGTCCCTCCCCCGATTTCCATTCGGACATGCCCGAACCCCGTACGCTTTGCGGCGCCGATGTGCACATTCGTGTTCGAGCGGTCGAAGCGCTCGGCGTATAGCGCGGAGGCACTGAGTGTAAGCGTATCTGATACTCGGACTGCCACTGCCGGGGACAGGCTGGTCCAGTCCGGCAAGTCCTTCGTCAAACTGCTGCGGCTTGCTGTCAAATTCGTCGTAATACGATTGCGATCCTGCCGGGATGCCTTTTCGCGCATGGCAGCGTAGTCGGCATGATCGGACGACAAGGTTTCTGCAGCGTCGATAAACTCATGGGAACCTTGTGCGTCTCCCTTCATTCTGCGCACGCGCGCCAGCGCGGTATAGGCATCCACATAGTCGGGAGCTTGATCAATGACGTGTTCGAGTTCGCTTTCGGCCTCATCAAGGCGTTCCAGTGCGATCAGGCAGAGTGCCGCGTTCAAACGGGAGTCTACGTCTTCAGGATTTGTGGCGAGCAACGCTTCGAACATTCCAAGAGCCTCGTCGAAACGTCCGGCGAACCTCGCTTCCACGCCCTGCGCATACAGGCTGCGAAGGTCCGTCTGAACAGGCGACGGCACGGCAGGAATCGTTTGGTCGAGAAGCACCAGTTCGATCATGAAAGTATCACGACTCTCAGGCCGGCTTGCTCGCACGTGGCGGCGCACGCGCGGCGCTCCAGTGTGAGCCGCAAGAATAGCGTTCCAAGTTTCATGATCGCATGTCCTCCACGCTGGATTCAGGTTTAATCCAGCGTCTGCAATTGATTGCAAAAACAGATGATCGTCAGGTTAATCAGGCGGTCTGGCGAGAGATCGGCATTCGCGCGGGACGAGGTTGCTCATGTTTTGATTGCCCCAGAATCCGATCGTTTCAGCAAAGCGCCGAACACCGGATCAGGACCGCATGCTGTAGAATTTACTACGGTTTGCGATGGACCGCCCTCAGTCGAGTAAGCACCCGTCATCTTGCGTTGGAACCAAGCGAATTTCGTTCACAGAGAAATTTTAGGGTCGCTGTCAAAATGTGATGTTCGCAAGCCAGACCAGTTACCCATGAAAGGATCAGCGCGCGTCCTATGCAATTGGTACCTCTGGCCGGACTCGAACCGGCACTCTGTCACCAGAAACGGATTTTGAATCCGTCGCGTCTACCAGTTCCGCCACAGAGGCCCTTTGCAGGGAGCGCTTCTCCTGCCGCATAGCTGGGCCTCCTGTCAATCTACTCGACGTAGCGATCAAAGACATCTAACAGCTTAGGCATGTCTTCCACCGAGATTCCGACCGAAAAAACCCTGTTGCAGACCATCGAAGCGCTTGCCGCAGGTGCGCCCGAGAACGGGTTCTCGCTGCGGGAAATCTTTGATCAGCTGGATGAAAGTGCATTTGGCGCTGGCCTGTTCCTGCTTGCCCTTCCTTGTTGCATTCCGTTTCTTTATGGGGTGCCGCAGGTCGTATCTTTGCCCATGATGGCCCTGGCGGCCCAAATGGCGATGGGCCGCGAGCAGCCTTGGATGCCGGACAAGCTCGCCAATCGCCACATTGATCGCAAGGGCCTTACCCAGATGGCGTCCGGCGGCCGCAAATGGCTCGGCTGGATCGAGCACATTGTACGCCCGCGCCTGACCGTCATTACCGGCAAGCGGTCGGAACGCGTCATTGGCCTGTTTCTATGCATATTCTGCGCGTCAATCCTCGTGCCGTTGCCGATGACCAACACGGTGCCGGGCTTTGCCGTGGCCATAGCGTCTTTTGGTCTCATGCAGAAAGACGGCTTGATGGTGATTGGCGGCCTGATCATAGGAACAGCCTGGGTCAGCGGTCTGATAGGCGCTGTGATGCTCGGTGCGGTCAGCCTGTTTGGATGATAAATAACGGCAAAGTGACCTTGCGCCGCATTGTGGTCACGACGCAGTCCGGTTTTAGCTGAAGCATGGATTTCATGCGATCTCTCCTGAAAGACTGGAAGTGGCCCGCGGTGGCCGTGGCGGTGTCCGCCTTCATGTTGGCAGCCGCCCACGCGTTTGAGACTTTTGGCGGCCTGCCTCCCTGCCCACTCTGCCTGCGGCAGCGGGAAGTCTATTGGGCGCTGATCGCGATGACGCTGACGGGCCTTGTGCTCTGGCGATGGATCCCGAAACGCCGGTTCCTGGTCGCACTCAACATGATGATCGGACTCGTCTTTGTCGTCGGTGTTGTGGTTGCCTTCTACCATTCCGGTGTCGAGTGGGGCCTGCTGCCGCCACCAGATGGTTGTTCCGGTGAAGGGGTGATCGATCCAATGGCGATTCAGGACTTCAGCAAGCCGATGCATGTGCCGTCCTGCACGGATGCGCCTTTCTACATTCTCGGCCTTTCCATGGCGGGCTGGAATGGCGTGGTCTCTGCCATCATGGCGCTGTTCAGCTTCATCGCGGCAGGCGCGACGTTCCGCGGCGCCGTTCATTCACCCGAAGCCGCCTGACCTAGAGCGGCGGCGCGGACAGCCGGCGCAGGCGCTGTTCCCGGATTGTGATGTACAGGGTGGCTCCAATGATGATTGCAGTGCCCACCCAGGTCCAGAAACCCGGCAGCATGTGGAACAGACCCCAATCGACCAGTGCTGCCATCGGCAGACGCATATAGTCGATCGGCGACAGGAAAGATGCATCGCCAACGCTCATGCCGCGAATGTAGAAGTACTGGCCGGTCACACCGCATACGCCCATCAGGCCGATCCAGGACCAGTCGATGACAGAGGGCGCCACGTCCGGCCACGTCAGGATGGCGAGCGGCAATAACAGGATCGACGACAGAAGGTTTGCCCAGATTAACAGGGTCACCGGCCTGTGCAGGCGCGTCAGAGATTTCACAAGTGTGATCGCCCCAGCCAGACAGAACGCCGCCGATACGGCGAGGACCATGCCCAGACTAATACCGAGTTGGGGCTGCATCATGATCATGACCCCGACACATCCGGCGATTGTGGCGCCCCAACGATGCACACCGACCCGTTCCTTCAGGATGAAGGCCGCGAGAAAGGTGACGAACATGGCCCGGGAAAAACTGATCGCATTGAATTCGGAGAGCGGCAGGCCAACCGCGTCCGACACGGCATAGAAGCCGAGGGCAAAGCCAAGCGTCCCGAACAGGCTGCGCAGCAAGATAAGACCCGGCTGGTGAATTTTCATCACACTCCAGCCCTGTTGCAGGATAACCGGAATGACGACGATCAACGCAACGCCAGAGCGCCAGAAGGCAAGGAAGCCTGGATCGAAGGTTGCAGACTGGACCTTGGAAAGCGTGAGGAACACGGTGAAGGTGGCCCCGGAGGCCAGCATCCAGAGCGCGCCTTCAATATTGCGCGGTGCGGGCCCCACCTCTAGGTCTGTCTGCTGAGACTGATCGGGGCGAGAATCCATGGGCTGTTTTACGCCTTCCGAAATTGACGAGATCGACCGTCTTTGGCGGGAATTGCCAGCCGATCACATGTGGACCGGCTGGGCCGCTTCAGGGAGCGAACCTGACCAAGTCTGGATATTCAGGACTCGCGCACATTGGCGCCGGTTCCCGCTCACTAAGTCAAAAACCGGCTTTGTCATAGCCGACGAGCGAGGTCGTCCGGTCGCTCGTGCAAAAACACTCCCTGCCTTGCTCCAAAAAGTGAAGCTGATCCCAGGCCTTGAGGCGCTGACGGAAGACCCGTAGCGCCTCACCAACGACCTAGCTGTTCATCTGTTCCCGCATCTGTTCGGCTTGTTCCGGCGTGATGCCAAGCGCATCCAGGAGTGGACCGCCGGCGGCCTCGTCCCAAGAATGACGTGGACCGACCGTCATGCCGCCATCCACGAGGAATTCGCCGCCCGTAATGAAGCTCGCTGCGTCGGAGGCGAGGAAGGCTGCCATTTCGGCAATGTCTTCACCTTTGCCAACCCGGCCAGCTGGCTGCATGCTGCCACCTGCTTCGACCAGCATGGCCGCCATCTGGTCTGCCTGCTCGCGCGGCAAGCCGAGCGACGCGCCGAAGATCGAGGTCGCGATAAAGCCCGGCAGGACCGCATTCACGCGAATGCCATACTTGGAGAGCTCTGCAGCCGCCAGTTTAGAGAAATGTGCTACGCCCTTCTTGGCAACAGAGTAGGTGATTGGCGCATATCCGGCGCATACGGCGCTGATTGAAGACGTGTTGATAATAGCGCCGCCATTTTCCTTCATGTGTGGAACAGCAAACTTGGTTCCGGCAAAGACCTGTTTCAGAAGGAGAGACATGGTTTGGTCATAGGCATCAAGATCCAGTTCCTCCACCGAATCCGGCGTGCCACCATGCCCCGCATTATTCCAGAGAATGTCCAACCGTCCGAAATGGTCGACGGCCTTGCCCATGATACCTTCCAGTTCGGCCATGTCCGTCACGTCGCAATGGACAAACAGGACCTTGTCGTCGCCAAAGCGCGTCTGAAGCGCCATGCCCTTCTCGTCCTGAATGTCTCCAGCAACAACTTTCGCGCCAGCCGCAACAAACGTCTCGACTCCCGCAAGACCGATGCCGCTCGCCCCTCCCGTGATGATGGCGACTTTGCCGTCAAGATTGGCCATGTGCGTATTCCTCCCGTTTTCATTTTTCAGGAGAATGCGCGCCCCTTCCCCGCGGTTCGTCAATGCCCGCAGGAAAATTTACTTGCCGGGCTTCGTCATGCCGAATCGCTTGCGGAAGACCCCATCCAGAACACGCTTGGGCAGCAGCGTCGGAATGTACCAATTCGTCAGCTTGTTCGGCACAGGGGAATAGCGCGCCCTGGGAGTGGCGTCCTCCAACGCAATTTCGATGACTTTCGCAATTTGTTCAGGCGGCAAGCCGTCGCGCCCCCCCTTCAGCATCACCTGCTCAAATTGCTTCAACGCGTCCGACCAGGCACTTCCAGAATAGGGGCCATCTGAATTGGCTTCCTCTGCCTTATCCCATATCGGCGTTTTCACTGATCCTGGCCCTACGGCAATTGCATCAATGCCGAAGATCACCAGTTCCCGGCGCAACGTGTCTGTCATCGCTTCAACGGCATGCTTAGTGGCCGTGTAGGCCCCAAGGAAGGGTGCCGAAATGCGACCACCCACGCTGGTGATGTTGACAATCCGACCGGGAGCACCGGTGCGAGTCTTGTCCATCCCAAGAAGTGGCGCGAAGGCTTGAGATGCGCGCAACAGGCCGAAAACATTGACCTCGAAATGGGCCTTGAAATCATCAAGCGGTTGAATCGCGAGCGGCCCCATATTTGCGATACCCGCATTGTTGACCAAACCCGTGAGCGTCTCGCCCTTCAGGGTTTCGGACACAGTCCGCACAGCGGTCTCCAAATGCTCCTGCCTCGTCACATCCAGAATAAGCGGGCGAATATCCCCTTCGGAGCTCGCGGATAGCGCATCGGCATCGGACTGCTTTCTGACCCCGGCATAGACGCGCCACCCATGCTTTGCGAGGTAGAGCGCGGTCGCTTCGCCAATACCGGTCGATGCACCTGTGATTACAACGGTCTTCATGCGGGTCGTCCTTCCAATTCGGGGAATATGGAAACTATACGCATCAAACTCGTGTTCGGGTTTACTCGGTCTGCTTTCCACCTTCAATGACCCGGAAGGCGGGACGTTTCTTCGGCGGTTCATCTTCGGGAGATCCCGGGACAGGAGAGGTGGGCTCCACAGGCGTCAACTCCGACGCACGGACCAATTTCGGCAAGCTCCGGGTGGGCGGCTCAGAATGTCGAGCGGCCGGGTCTTCCGTCAGATCATCATCCAACTGGCGCACTCGCGGCGTCGGCCGCTTGTTGAAGCCACCGGGCTTCTTCTTTGCGCCGAAGCCAGTCTTGGCCTTTCCACGAGCTTTCTTGTCAATTTCCTTCAGCTTCATCTGCTGCAGGCTGGAAAGGGCTTCGCCGTCGCTCCCTTTCAAAGGATCTGCAAACGCAGACCCATAGGTCTCGATGCGCTCCTCGACCTCTTCAAGGAATTGCTTTTCCCAGTCAGACAGGGGCGGACCAAGCCCCTGCTCAGCCAATGCCGCTGCCTTCCGTAGTTTACGGAGCGCGGCGCGTTTCTTGCGTTCGTCAACATCTCGGCCCATTGGCAGAGAATATGGTGATTATTGTGCCGGAGGCAAACCGGGTCAGGCTTCGCCAAGTGCCAGCAGGTAGGTGTCGAGCACCATTTCCTGCTCTTCGCGCTCGGCCCGGTCGACCTTGCGCAGCTTGATCACCTGACGCAGTGCCTTGGTATCAAAACCGAAAGCCTTCGCCTCAGCGTAGATTTCCTTGATCTGCTCGGCAACTTCCTTCTTCTCCTCTTCCAGACGCTCGATCTTGGCGACGGTCTGGCGGAGTTTCTCGCGGGTCGCTTCGGTGAGATGGGTGATCGAGGCTTCGTCGTCCATGAGAGGCTCCTTGGGAATCGGGATCGGAAAAGAAGGCGCGTCTTAGCGGGAGTTTCACTCGCTGGCCAGACGGCGAATGGCATCAGCAACAGCTGCACCTTCGCCATGGTGTGGCATGTGCCCCTCATGCGGCAGGATCACGAGATCCACTGGCACCTGTTTCTTCAATTCACCTACATGAAGTCTTGGGGAAATCACGGTATCGCCGCTGCCAGAGAACACCGTGATTGGCACTTCCAGTTCACCATAGCGTCTGGACTGCGCGGCCAGCTGATCTTCCAGCGCCTTCACATCACGGGCATTGGCCCGGAAGTTTGGCGGGCGAAACAGAAGTCCGATGGCAGAATTTTCAGAGTAATTGTCCGGCACAGGTGCTGGCTCGAAGACGCCGTCAATCCCACGGGCAAGTTGGCCAGGGCCAACCAATGGCAAGAGCTGGCTGAACACAGGACCAACGACTGGCCGAGCAGCGAACGAGTTGTACCATGCCTGCCCGCCTCCGCCCCAATCATGGGTCACCGGCGCGAGCAGGACGAGCCCTTTTACAAGATCAGGCCGGTCCAGCGCCACGCGCAGGGCAACGGCCCCACCAAAGGAATGGCCGACCAAAATGGCTTTTTCGTCCGGTGCGAGTTGGTCCAACACGCCCGCCATTTGTGTCGCTTGCACGCCAAGATCCTGCGCGTCTTCCGGGCGGCTGGAATAACCGTGCCCGGGCCGATCTGCCATCAGAACGCGGTAAGCGCCCTCCAGCCGAGGCGCGAGCGTCCATGTGAACTCACGAGCATTGGCACTGGCACCATGAATCATCAGGACAGGTGGACCTGCCTCTCCACGCTGAATGACATGCACAGTCTCAGTTCCTACCGATACGGGCCGGCCAATTGGTGGGTGGGTGGCTTCCACCTTGTTCTTGTAGGCTGCACTGGTCACGCAAGCCCCCGTACCGAGCACGCATATGCCGAGGGCTGTTGCCGTAATCACGCCCCTCAAAGACCCTGGCCCTCAGCAAGCTTGGACAACCGCTTTTCTGCGGCCAGTGCCTGCTGCATGCGCGGATAGATTTCAATGGCCTCGCGATAGGCTTCGAGCGCATGCTTGGGAGATCCCATGCTTTCGAACATCATGCCCAACCCGGACCACGCGCCGAAATGGCGCGGCTCGAGTTGCAAGGTCTCGTTCAGGTCGCGCAATGCCTCGGTGTAATTTTCATCCATCAGGAACAGGGCAGCTCGCCGGTTCCACGCCTCGGGATAGTCTGGCTTGATCAGGATGGCCCGATCAAAGAAGGCGCGCGCCGTCTCGAAATCTCCTGCGGTCTGCGCATCGACGCCCCGCTCCATGATGACATCCACCGTCGGTGAGCCGGATTCCATCCAGGAGGCCCAGATATCCATGGCCACGTCATTGGCTTCGCTGTCACTGGGCGCAGTCCGCAGCTTCTCGAACATCTCATCGGATGGTTCCGCATGCGCCGCGCCCACGAGGAACAGGACGGCCAGAAGGAGCGCTCTTATCATCAGTCCGATATTATGCCGCGCGCCGGGCGGGGCAACCACAACTTGCTGTCACAGCAGGCCTTCACACAACAAAGCGGTCTCCAGGCCCTCTGCATGCTTGAAATGATGTGTCCGGAAGCCAAGCGCGTCAGCCGCTTCAACATTGGGCAGGCTGTTGTCAATAAACAGCACGTTTGCTGGCTCCGGATGGTCCATGACCTCCAGGGCGACATGATAGATTTCGGTGCCGGGCTTGATCAGGCCGATCCGGCCAGACACGATCACATCGCGGAACCGTCGCAGGATCTCGAACTCCTGGAGCATTTCGTCCCAAGGATCGGCTGGCATGTTCGTCAGGGCATAGAGCGGCACCTGGCGGGCATCCAGGCGCCGGATCAGTTCGGCCGTACCTTCCACATAGCCATCGAACATTTCCATCCATCGCCGACCCCAGGCGAGGATTTCAGTTTCGTACTGAGGATATTGCCGGATCAGATCAACGGCATTCTCGGCAAAGCTTGCACCAGCATCATGCCGTGTATGCCACGCCATGTTACAGATATCCGCCAGGAACATTTGACGTTCCTGCGGCGTATCGATGATCTTCGCGTAAAGTCGTGCAGGGTCCCAGTCGAGGACCACATGCCCAAGGTCGAACAGGGCAATTTCAGCAGCCATAGTGCCGCCTTATTGCCTGTTCATGTTCACGTCAGCCCTGCTTTGCTTTGAAGCGGGGGTCAGTTTTATTGATGACGTAAACGCGGCCCTTGCGGCGCACGATCTTACAGTCGCGGTGGCGCGACTTGAGCGATTTGAGAGACGAGCGGACTTTCATGGGCCTAGCCTGTGGATCATAAGGAATTGGAAAGCGGAGCGGGTAATGAATCCGGTAAGAAGAGTCAAGGTTGCACGCTGTCATGAACGTGCGGTTTCAGGAGCTGGAAGAATGGCACAGATTGCGCTGCGGCGCTCACATATCATCGCGGCTGCGGCGATGACCGCGCTGGTTGCCTCCTGTGCCCATAGTCCGGGCCAGGCTGCGCCTCCACCGATCGCCGCGCCAGTACCCGCTCCCGAGACAGGCGCGATCACCTACGCCTCCTCCGGCCATGCCGGAATGGACATTTGGCGCGTAGCGTTCTCTGAAAAAGCACTCGCCGCTGGTCATGATCGCGAGGTCGTCAAATCTGTCCTTACCGACATATCTCCGCTAGAACTCTGGCTTGGATCGTCTTTCCAACCCGCTAAGACAGGGATCGAAGACCAAGCCGAATTCGCCAAGCCGATCTGGGATTATCTGCGCGTGCCGATGAGCAATAGCCGCGTAAGCACAGGTGCTTCGCGCCTTGCTGAAAACCCGGCACTTTTCGACTCTCTTGAAGCCGCCTATGGCGTAGACCGCGAAGCCATCGTCGCGATCTGGGGCATGGAAACGAGCTTTGGTGCCGTGAAAGGCAGTTTCGACGCGCCAAACGTCCTGGCCAACATGGCTGTGGAAGGTCGACGCAAGAGCCTCGCTGAGCGTGAACTGCTCTCCCTGATCAAAATTCTCGAACAAGGCGATGCAGAGCGCGACGACCTGATCGCCGGGTGGGCCGGCGCGATGGGCCATACCCAATTCATGCCATCGACCTTCATCGCCTATGCCGAAGATTTTGACGGCGACGGCAAGAAGGATGTCTGGGAGAGTGAGGCTGATGCCCTCGCCTCGACCGCCAATTATCTGGCAAATTCCGGCTACACACTGAATCAGCCTTGGGGAATTGAAGTGCTGGCCCGCACCGGGTTCGATTTCGGACTGGCAGATGGCAATGAACGCCGGATCGAAACATGGGCAACTGAAGGCCTGGTACCTGCACGCGGCGGCACCTTCGAAACAGGCGGAGCCAATTATGCTGAACTCTGGCTGCCAGCCGGTGCGGAAGGCCCGAAATACTTGCTGTTCAACAATTTCAAGGCGTTCAAGACCTACAACAATGCCGATTCCTACGCGTTCGCCGTGGGCCTGTCCGGCGATGCGATGGGAGGCCAGAATGGGCCCATCGCGTCTTGGCCAACACATCTGACACCTCTCACCGTTAGCGAGATCAAGATCCTTCAGGCAGCGCTCAACGCCCAGGGTTTTGACGCTGGCGGCGTGGACGGCATTCCCGGTCGCAAGACCAAGGGCGCGTTGCAAGGATTCCAAAAATCCAGGGGCCTCGTTGCGGACGGCTACCCGACAAAGCAGGCCCTGGCATTGGTCACTGGCGAAGCGAATGTTGGTGTCGCATCCAGCCCGTCCGGCACAAATTGATCAAACTGCGTCGGCTTCCTCATCCGGTTCGCCGACGCCATCCTTCAACCCGAACCGGGCATACAGGATCATGAAACTCAGCAGGCCCGCGCAGAATATGAACGGAAGATGCGGGTTCACATACTCATAGATGAACAAGCCGAAGAAGGGCGTGATGATGAAACCCATTCCATTCGCCGAGATTACGAGACCTGCGACGTTGCCTTGAAGCTGAGGTGAGACGGCCAGTGATGCCCCGCTTGAAAATCCCGGCCGCGCGAGCCCCTGCCCGAGGCCAATGCAGAACTGCGCCAGGATCAAGTTTGCATAGTCATTTGCGAAGACCATCAGCAACGCCCCAGCCAGCAAAGGCAGGCAGCCTCCCCACATGAGTGTCTTGTTCTTGAGCTTGAGGCGAGGGATCAACACAAGCTGGGCCAGCAGTACGGCGAGTGCGCCAACGGTAAAGGCCGGCCCGGTAAATTGCGCCGCTTCCTTTCCGGAAACGCCCAGTTTGTCCATTACTGAAAAGACAAAAACCTGCGTCAATACACCGGTCGTCAGCGACAGGCACACGGCGAACACAAGGAAGGGCAATACCGGCCCGGATCGCCAAAGACCCCGCGCACCGGGAATTTCTTCAAACTGGGTCGCATCCGTTACCGGCTCGCGCTCTTCCGGGAGGCGGAACCAGATCAAGGCCGACATGGTAAAGGCAATAACCGCCGTCAGTAGCAAGGGGCTCAGCAGGCCAAGCGTTGCCACCAGCGCCGCGGCAAAAGCGGGGCCAATCACCGTGCCAACGCTGAAACCCGATGTGATGAACGCGATTTCGGACTGTCGCTCGGCCTGACTGGTGCGATCAGCAACATAAGCTTGCGCAGCCGGGTTCGTGCCAGAGCCCAGCAACCCAAAAATCGAACGCGACATGGCAAGGCAGGCAAACATCATGAACGTGCCGGTCAGTACGCCAGTCATGGTAAGCCAGCCGGTCAGGAACAGCAGGAGCATGGAGATGCCATATCCCGCAAGTCCCAAGGCGGCGACAGGCCGCCTTCCCCAGCGGTTGGACCGACCACCCCAAAACGGCGACATCAACGACCAGCACAGCGCCGACAATCCAAAGATAGCCCCGGCCATCCAGTCCGGAAGACCAATCTCTCGCGTCAGTGGCGGCAATACGGCGGCAATCAGCATCGTATTGCCAGCCCCGATCGCCATCAATGAGAAGAACAACAGGAAGAAAGCGTTGCGCCGGTCCGGTCTGGACACGTCTGGTGGAATCGTCTGCCCCTCGCTCATTCTCATGTCATCGGCCGGTCTTCTGGAAATGTCCAGCAACAAGAAAATGGTGCCGTAAGGAAAGCCGGGCTTCCGATTTCACGTCAACAAGTGTCAGGTTGAAAAGCGTTTGCATTGGACAATGCCCCACCCTCGTCATAATCTTGCTAAAGGGTTAATCTAAGGAGCTGGGAGTATCTTGGGAAACACACGGGGATATCTCACATGCTGCGGAAACTGATATCGACGCCGGGCCGCCTCGCGCTCGGAACTGCTTTGGCCAGCCTGCTCGTGCTGTCCTCATGCGACCAGCAAGACACAAGGCTCGAACGCGCTCGTGATCTCGCCGAGGCAACTATGGACCAGTTGAGCGGTCGGACCATTGTTGAACCGGACGCTCCGAAACCGCTGGAAGCAGCTGACGTCATGGACCGAGCCATTGCCGGTACGCTGCGCAATGACATGAATTTCGAAACGGCAAGCGCGAGCCCGATGTTTGCGGTCGGATCGATCATTGCCAAGCCACGGGACATCCCCCCTGCTGAAGCCATGGCGGTCGTGGAAGACGATGAAGTCTTCCTGGAAGATCCGGAAGCCTTTGACGAATTTTCCGACGATCCGGTCGAGGCTGAAAGCGCCCCTGCTGCAGAGTCCGATGCCACCGCACCGATCACTTCTGCGCCTGCCCCGTCACGCAGCCTGTCGGTTCAGCCTGCACGCGTCATGCCCAAGGTGAAGCTCGACCCAAAAGCACGAGAAAAAACTCTGCAGGAAATTGACAAGGCATCCAGGCAACTGGAACAGACCGCCGCGAAAGAACCATCGCCAACGGCGCGCACCCGGTCCCTCAATCCCCGTTCCTTGGAATCTGCACCGGTTCAGGAAAAAGTCGCAGCGCGCAAGCTTGCGCGTCGTTCTGTTATCAGTCGTGATGCCATTACAGCGCAACGCGATGCCAATTCCGTAATGCTGGACACATTGTCGAAGTATGGAATGGGCGGCGAAGTGGCCCTGTCTCGCGAGGGGCAGATGGTCATACAAATCGGCGAGGATGGTGGCAGCCCCACTCGGTTCACGCCAGCCGGATCCCCTCGCAACACGATGCAGAATTTCCTCGCCGTCGATGCGAAACTCGAATGCCCAGACAATCCTGATATGGTCACCGTTCAGTCGAGCCCGGTGCTCGCGACAGAATGTATCGTGAAAGACCTGAAAGCGTCTGGTCAGTTCGAATATGTCGAGAAAGACTATATTTTCGAAAACCAGTTCGCTCGTAAACCACGCCCCGACACACCGGCCACCGGAACCGATGTGACCCCGGACGTCATCACCGACACAACCATCACCCCGAATGACCCGCTTTGGGAACTTCAATGGCATTTCCAGAACAATGGTACAGGCGAAGGCGAGTCCGTAGGGGGCTCAAGCTTCCAGGAATTCTGGACCCGTCAGGGCACAGATGGATCAGCAGATGTTGTCGTGGCTGTTGTAGACACCGGCCTGCAACTGGAACACCCCGACATCAAGGATTCCCCCAACATCGCACCGGGTTGGGATATGGTCTCCGATCCACGTATGGGAAATGATGGTGACGGCCGTGACGGCGATCCGAACGATCCGGGCGATCTCTGTGATCCGTCGGTCCCATTTGCAGAAGACACATTTCACGGCACACATGTGGCGGGAACGATTGGCGCAGCCGCGACCAACAATGCCTCAGGTGTCGCGGGCGGGGCGTGGAACGTCAAAATCGTTCCAGTGCGCGCGCTCGGCAAATGTGGTGGGCGTCTCTCCGACATCAATGATGCCATCCGGTGGGCAGGCGGCCTGATCCCGGCCGAGGATGAGGAAGGCAACGAGATCTGGAACGACAATCCGGCTGACGTAGTCAACCTCTCCATCGGGCTGTTCGAATACTGTCCTGCATCGCTGCAGGATGCGATTGATTCGGTCACTGAGCGTGGTGTGCTGGTCGTCTCGGCAGCCGGCAATGCCCGCGTTGCGACGCAGTATTATGCGCCGGGTGGCTGCGCGAATGTGATCACAGTCGCCGCCGGCGATGCCCGCGGACATATAGCCCCCTATTCCAATTTCGGACCGGAAGTAGATCTCCTCGCCCCTGGTGGAGACCTGACACGGGACGACAATGGGGACGGTCGTCCAGATGGCGTCCTGTCCACCAAGGCTGCAACGAATTGCTATGACCCGGTCACGGGTGAAGCCGTCGAAGACTGCTTCTACGCTTTTGAACAGGGCACATCGATGGCAGCGCCGCATGTCTCAGCAGCACTTGCCCTCCTCAAGGCACGCGATCCTGACGCCACGCCGGAAGAGCTGAAAGCCACCCTGCTCGCTGCATCCAGCCCGCGATCTGCGATGCAATGCTCTGGCTCATGTGCACTCTACCCGGGCACCACTCCGATTGAGGGAAGCTCCGACATGTGCACACGTCCATGCGGTCAAGGCTTGCTCGACCTCGCCATGGTACCGGAACGGCCGACCGGCGGTGGCGGAGACTGATGCCAAAACGGCGCCCTTCTCCCGTCCATCTCGGCGGGCCGCTTGGCCTTGCAGGGGTCACCCTGCTGGCCAGCGCGGTGGGGTTGGTTATCGTGGGGAGTGATGACCGCAATAGCTCCCACTCTCGGCCTGAACAGGACAGCCCCGCCACACAGGCGGCGACCGACCCACGTCCGCCAATCGGCACCGTGGGTGTAGAACAGGTCAAGCCTGCTGCCGTCAGTGGCAGCAGCTCGTCCAGTTCGAGCGGTGCGGAAGTCACCTTTATCGTCCGCCTCAAGGGGCGGTCTGAAGTTGATACGATTGCGCGCAATTTCAAACGCGATCGCGAGACCGCTGATGCGGCATATTCGGATCTCGTAGAAGACATCCCCATCCTGAAGGATTTCCGTCTCGTGGGCGCCAGCTATTCCGGCGAAATCAATCTGGTGTACCAACTGCCCGCCGGTGTCGAGGCGACACGCGGGCGAATTGAAGAAATCCGCCAACAGATATTGTCAATTGATGGCGTCGCCTATGCAGACCCTGACTTCGTAGCTCATCCCGGAGAGGACAAACGCAAATGACATCTATCCGTACCATCCTGATTGTCGGTGGGTGCGCGCTCTCGCTTACCGCATGCGACTTCTTGATTGCGAGAGACCGCGACGAACCAGCACCGATTGAAACCCAAGAGCCGGAAATTGCTCCTGTAGAAGAAGCTACGCTCGTTCCAGATCAACCTGACGGTCCGGTGATGGTCGCCAGCACTGCAACAATCGACTGGGACGCTGCACGAGCAGATCTTGCTGCCACACCCAGCGAGCAGCGCGAGACGAGTTTCCAGGTGGAATCCGGCGGCACCGCGCCGCCCGTACCGGTCTTGCTTCCAACCGGCATCGTCGTGCCACAGGGCGCCGAGAGTGGCATCCGCTTTCAGCCCATGTCGGACGGCTATTTCGCTGCCTATCCCGGCATAGACTATGACATTGTCGTCAATGGCACGAATGAAGTCATTGGAGTTGATACCACCAATGCCCAAGACGATACGCCCGTCCTGACCTACACGCCAACGATGAGTGGTGCACAAGTCTCGTTCTCTCGTTATGGCGCAGACTACCTCGTGGAATTTGAATGCAAATCCATCAAGGGAGGTGAAGCCGACTGCATCACGGAGCAAGAAGCTCTCGATGTGACCAACAAGCTAGTAATTGCGGGGACGCGTTGATGAAACCAACACGATTGCTGCTGCTGGCGAGCGCAGCCCTCATGCTGTCCGCCTGCGACTTTGTCAGATTTCCGGGAGATGGCGGACCAAGTCCGACTACGCCGGATGCGGGGCCTGCTGTACCGCCCGGAGCGCCCGGACCTCCGCCGCCGTCTGCGCCGGTCGACAATCCCTATGGGGCAGACGGTGAGGACACGCCAACGGACCCTGCGGATGATGCGGAAGATACAGCCAACTCGCCCGATACGGATGATCTCGGGGACGGACCTGATCCAGTAGACGCCGACAACCCCGCTACCGATCCGATTGATGTCGACACCCCCACCGAAGACATTCCCGACGTCGACACACCAGATACCGATCCCGCGACAACTCCTGAAGATGAGGACGCTTCGGACCAGGACACCAACCCTGAAATGGATGCTAACACCGCTACGGACACGGATACCGAAACACCGGGCGACACGCTTGATGACACAGATATTCCGGCTGAAGATATCAGTGATGATGATGGCGACGACGCTGCCAGCCTGCCCGACCCTATTGAGCCGGTCGAACCAACCTTCAGCTATTTTGAAGCCGGAGCGCTTCTGCCTGGCTCAGGCCAAGGTGCACCGGAGCAGATTGCATACGCACCTGATCTTGTATTTCCTATCGCGGATGCACCAACTTACCTACAGTCCCAAGTGTTCAGCTTTGGCGGGGGTGTCGCGGGGGGCGACCAGTGCGATTCCCGCAACTACGCCTATCCATGGCGGGACAATTTCTGCGAAGTACGCAGCGCCAATCGGACCTCTCCTTACTGCCCCCAACCCAAGGTCCACCAGGGGCAGGACATTCGGGTCGGCACACCACAGGAATGCAATACACTGCGCAGGACAGCTGCCAGTGACCGCACCCTGCACAAGGTTGTCGCGGTGTCTGATGGTGTCATCTCACACGTTGGCACTTACAGCGTGAATCTGCGCGCAGGCGGACGTATCTTCAAATACATGCACATGAACATGGACAAGCTGCAGGTAAAGGCGGGGGACCCAGTCGAGGCCGGCCAGCATATTGGGTATGTCTCGAATGATTTCGGCGGCACGCCCACAACGTTTCACCTTCATTTCGAAATCACACAAAATGATGGTGGTGCGGGCTGGGTTCACGTCCCGCCATATCTCTCGCTGGCTCAGGCTTATGAGCGTCGGGAAGGCGGTCCTGGTGAGGTAGTTGAAGCCGGAAATGTCGGTGTCGCTACCACGCCATTCGTAATCCCCGAGGGCATGGAAATCATCGAGTGATCCGGAATCAGGCCGGCTTGAAGGTCAGCGCAACGCCATTGTTGCAATACCGCAAGCCGGTGGGTTCCGGCCCATCCTCGAATACATGCCCCTGATTTATGTGCGCACGGAATACCACTGCGCCCAATGCCTGGGCCATCAGGGGCATGTATTCGAGGAT
>NZ_DFME01000047.1:0-404 GCF_002375605.1 Hyphomonas sp. UBA3601
GGCAAGACGATTCTCGGCGCTCTGACGGAGACAGCATTGTCGGTCCTGATCGCCCCGATCCTCATGGCGACGCAAACGGGCGCAGTTATCAATGTCTTCCGGGGCAAGGATAGCGGATGGTCGCCGCAGGAACGCGCGCAGGGCGGGTACAGCTTCCTTGCGACGCTGCGCCATAATATTCCAGCCACGCTGCTGGGTGCGGCGCTGATGATGGCGGCTACCGCAATCTCACCCGTCTACGCGGCTTGGCTGGCTCCGGCAACGGTCGGCATGGTCCTTGCGGCTCCATTATCTTATTGGACCGCGAAAGAGTCGGCAGGGCAGCGGGCACGTCAGGCAGGTCTGCTGGTCAGTCCTGTCGAGGTCCGTTTACCGGATAGCGTCGGCCAGTCCTGGGCGGAAGT
>NZ_DFME01000047.1:599-979 GCF_002375605.1 Hyphomonas sp. UBA3601
AGCCAGCGGAAGCGGCGAACGCTGATTGATCCATATTGGCCCCTGCAGCGACATGAGGTTCACGAACCATTGGCGCTCGCTCGTGCGCGTGTAACGCGCGTGCTGACGCTTGAAGAATACATCAAGGCCATATCCAAAGCTGAATTGATGGCTATCCTGAATTCCTCACAGGATCTTGAAAGCATCAGTTTCAGGTTCGCCGTTGCCGGGCGGGTCGCAGGGGATGTCTCTGCTTATGAAAGACTGATGTCCAGCGAGCGAGCAGGCGGGCGTACGACAACCTCCAGCGGAGGACAGCGAAGTGGCACCTGACTTCTCTATTTTGGAAGTGTCATTTAAGCGCTGTTGAGATGAACTTCCTGATCGCATGTAGCGATTCC
>NZ_DFME01000047.1:1121-1463 GCF_002375605.1 Hyphomonas sp. UBA3601
GCACAGTCAGCAATCGGCTGCCCTTATGCCGTTTCAGCATGCGGTTCGCGGTTTTTTCTGTGAGGATATCCGAGGTTTCACCGCGAACAATCAGTAGCGGGATGGCCTTGAGCGCCGAGTAGATACGCCACATCGCGAAGTTGACGCGCCAGCTCGGCTTCGTACTGCCCATGCCCCGCACAATTACCGGATCATAGTCGAATATAATCTTTCCATCATCGCGTACCGTGCAAGTTCGCTTGGCAAATTCGAGCCAGTCGTCTGCGTTATAGTCCGGGTAGACGCTCGCCTGTGTTCGGCCAATTGCTGTAGCGGCATCGTCCAGATTGTCGAATGTTTCAT
>NZ_DFME01000047.1:1617-2338 GCF_002375605.1 Hyphomonas sp. UBA3601
CCCGCCAGCATAGCCGGCGATGCGTTTGAGGCCCGCGGGATTTACTTCGGGCCCGACATCATTGATCACGATGCTCTTGATTTTATCCGGGAAAGCCTTGGCCATCAGCATTGCCATCAGCCCTCCCATCGATGTGCCGACCAGGATCAGATTGTCCAGTTTCAGGTGGTCAATCAGTGTGGCCATGTCTTGCACATAAACGGGCGGCGCATAGGTCTCGCCACTCGGATCGCGATCCGACCGGCCGCGGCCGCGCACATCGACCGAGATGTACCGAGCGGGTAATTCTAAACCGCGTATCATTGGCTCGAAATCCTTATGGTTTCGGGTCAGGCCATGCATGCACAACACTGTGATGTCGCTGTCATGTGGGCCGTATTCGGCGGCGTAAAGTTTCAGTCCGTCATGCGCGGTGTAGAAGATATCCCGTTTTTCCATGGCGGGGCTCAGACCAGCTTGGCCGCGCGGGCAGCGTCGCGGGCATAATAGCGTCCCGACAGGACCAGGAAGAGGATGCTCGCAGCGTTCAGCAGGAGGATGATTTCCAGCGCCGATTTCAGCGGGGTCGTCGAACCTGCATCAGAGAACTGAACACTTAGCCAGCCAGCAAAGGTCGGGCCGCCGCCAATGCCAATCAGGGTCAGACAGAGCAGCATGAAGGCAGATGCGAAGGAGCGCATGCGCAAACCCACCAATTCTTGAGAGGCTGTATAGGCAACGC
>NZ_DFME01000047.1:2467-3178 GCF_002375605.1 Hyphomonas sp. UBA3601
GGCATAGATCAGGCCGACAAAGCTCGGCACCACGTTCCACGCATAGGCAAGACCGATGCTGTCTGCCTGAAGGAACAGCCACGCGAATGGCAGGGCAAGCGCGCCACAGGCTGCAATTGTCCACGGGCGCCAGGCCAGGTTCTTCGAAGACATGCGGTCACAGATCTTGCCGACGACGACTGCGCCGACCCCGCCGACGCCACCAATCAACAGGCCGAGTGGAATGGAGACATCCCCAGGGCCGACATCGAAGGTGCGCTGGAGGTGGCTGGACGTGAAGACAAGGAAGGCGTTTGCCGAGACACAGATGAGGCAACAGCCCAACAACAACAACAAGAATGACGTTTGGCCTGAAATGAATTTCAGGGTTTCGCCAATCGATGGCGCTTCGCCATCATCGACGCGTTGTTCAATGGCACCGCGTTTCGGCTCTTTCAGTGTGAAGCGAACCAGCAGGGCCAGGATGAGGCCGGGTATACCCGCGATAAAGAATGCCGCGCGCCAGCCGAACGCTTCATACACCAAACCGCCCAGTGCGAAACCGCCAAGGATGCCGAAGCCAATCCCCGTCGTGTAGATACCGAGCGCGGTGGCGCGTTCGTGAGGCGCGTAGAGATCAGAAATGATGGATGTGGCCGGCGGAGTACCGCCTGCTTCGCCCACACCAACACCCATGCGGGCGACCAGCAAGTGCCAGAAATTCTGAGCAAG
>NZ_DFME01000047.1:3290-4049 GCF_002375605.1 Hyphomonas sp. UBA3601
CCGGAGACCGCGGTCATGCCCGACCAGACGGCCAGTGAGAGAGAAATGATCGTGCGGCGATTGCCCCGGTCGGCCCACATTGCCATCGGAATGCCGAGCGTTGCGTAGAAAGCCGCGAAAGCGAGGCCTGTCAGCAAGCCGAGTTGAGCGTCGTCCAGTTTCAGGTCAGCCTTGATCGGCTCCAGCAGGATCACGAGGACCTGCCGGTCGATATGGTTGAATGTGTAGACCAGCGTAAGCAATGCCAGCACATAGGCGCGAGATGCATTACGGGACGTCGGAGAGGGTGGGGCCGCGAGATCGGTCATGGCTGTCCTTCAGGCTACGCCGAAGCGGTTACCGGTATCTGCAAGGTTTGGAAGGGACGGACCGGCGACCCACGGAGGTAAAGGTCGCCGGTCCGCTCAGTTGACTAGAAGTCGACCGAGATTGAGGCGGTAAGCGTGCGCGGCGGGCCGTAGAAGGCCGAATACGCACTGTCGAAGCCAAGCTGGCTCGGCGTCACGAAGTTGTAGGCTGCGACGCGGTATTCCTCGTCCGTGAGGTTCCGGCCGTGGATACCGAAGCGCAGGCGCTCGGACGGCGATGTCCAGACGAAGCTGAGGTCCAGCAACGTATAGGAGTCCGGATCCAGCGCCGGACCCCCATTCGGGAACAGCACGTTCGTGCCCGGAGCGAAGCCTGGGTTCTCCACGTTGAAGAGATAATAGGCATCGCGATAGGAAGCCGATCCTGTGATCGAGATCGCACCGAATTCAG
>NZ_DFME01000047.1:4292-4604 GCF_002375605.1 Hyphomonas sp. UBA3601
GATATAGCCGAGGTTCCCCATCAGGGTGAACTCGTCATTGATGAACCAGCTGCCCTCAAGCTCGAGGCCGGTATATTCCGAGGAGCCCGCATTGAAGACCGACGACACAAACGTGTCGTTGACGCCGTCATTGTCGGAATCCGCGCCGCTCTGAACCGTGATCTGCTGGTCGGTATATTCAGCAAAGAAGACGGCTGTGTTCAGCAAAAGGCGATCATCGAAGAAGCTGCCTTTGATGCCGAGTTCATAGCTGTCGACCTTCTCCGGTCCGAAGCCTTCCTGTGAAAGTCCCAGCGTATCGAGGTCAGCACG
>NZ_DFME01000047.1:4785-4983 GCF_002375605.1 Hyphomonas sp. UBA3601
GCCCGCGGGTCGAAGCCGCCTGCCTTGAAGCCCTGAGCGTAGGTTGCGTAGATGTTCAGGTCGTCCGTTGGCTTGTAGGAAACCGAAATGCGCGGAGTGAACTCCTCGTCTTCCCGGTTCAGGCCTTCATAGCCGGTCTGGGTGACGAAGAAGATCGAGCTGGTGTTGGTCGGATCGAACGATCCGGAGCCCATGCCG
>NZ_DFME01000047.1:5168-5828 GCF_002375605.1 Hyphomonas sp. UBA3601
ATTGGTCGGGTCGAACGAGCCGGAGCCCATGCCGAGCCACAGCTCACGCGTCACGTCTGCAGTGGTTTCATCCTTGGTGAAGCGACCACCGAGGGACACGCTCCACTGGTCAGTCACATCATAGGTGAAATCGCCGTAGACGGAGAAGTTTTCCTTGTCCTGCTTGCCAGCCTGATAGACCGTCAGGCCCAGCGCGCTGAGCAACAGGTCGAATGCGCCGTCGGCACTGCCATCAAGATAGTAGATGCCAGCAACGCCGGACAGGCGGACGCCATTGTACAGCATCTGGAATTCCTGGCTGAACTGGTCGTCATTATAGTAAGCTGGGACATCGAAATCCTGACCGGGCAGGGCGTCGAAGTCGATCGGCGTAACTGTTGCGCCTTCACGATAGGCCGTGATCGATTTTAGCGTGATCTCGTTATTGACGTCCCACTCGCCGGTGAGGGAGTAGCCTTCGGTTTCGACAGAGTTGTCATCACCGATACCGGCGCGGGTGTCATAAACATTATCCGTGACCGGCAGGGTGCCGTCGCCACTCGGGATCAGGCGATGGCCATGCTTGGCGTTGGAGTCGTCTTCAGATTTATCATAGGCAAAGCGGAAGAACAGCGAGTCGGTCGGTGCCCATTCGGCGCTTACGCGATAGGCGAGGACGTC
>NZ_DFME01000047.1:5982-6203 GCF_002375605.1 Hyphomonas sp. UBA3601
TTGTCGTAATGGTCTGCGCCGGTGAAGAGGTTCTCCCCGTAACCGTCGCGTTGGTAGTTGGCGATCGCGCCGCCGACCTTGAATGTGTCGCTGAGCGGTACCGAACCGGATACGATCGTGTCGAGCTGGCTGTAGGAGCCGACATTGACCTTGGCTTTCAGGTCCGGCTCGTCGTCCATCTTGGCGGTGACGTATTTAATCGCGCCGCCAATCGTGTTGCG
>NZ_DFME01000047.1:6358-19829 GCF_002375605.1 Hyphomonas sp. UBA3601
GTGACGTATTTGATCGCGCCGCCAATCGTGTTGCGGCCATAGAGCGTGCCTTGCGGTCCGCGCAGGACTTCGATCCGTTCGATGTCGAAAATGTCCAGGATCGCGCCTTGTGGGCGTGCAATATAGACATCATCAACGTAGAGACCGACGCCGGGCTCGAAGCCCCAGAGCGGGTCCTGCTGGCCGACGCCGCGAATGAACGCGATCAGGGTGGAGTTGGAGCCGCGTGCCACTTCGATCGTTGCGTTCGGGGTCGAACGTTGGATGGACGTGATATCGACCGCGCCGGTGGCTTCCAGCTGGTCAGCGCTGAACGCAGAAACGGACAGCGGTACATCGATCAGGTCTTCTTCGCGGCGTTGGGCGGTAACCGTCACCCGGCCTAGCGTGCGGGCCTCTTCCGGGGCCTCATCATCCGCATCCTGCGCGTGCGCAGCGTACTGGCCCGCGGTCAGCGCCAGCGCCGACACGAGACCGAATCTCAGCGTATTCATTTTGTGATTTCCCAATTTTTCCTCCCGAGGATTCTTTGTATTTGACGGGATTTATCCAGAACATGCGCGCTTGGGCGATGACCTGAGGGCTCAACACAAGTGAACATTTTCGCTCAGGCGCGTCAGGCTTGAGCAGTTTCCATGCTGGACCTGGCATAGACGGCAGGCGAAACACCGCGCATCTTCTTGAACGCCCGATTGAAGGCGCGCACATCGGAATAGCCAAGAAATTCCGCAACTTGGGTGACGCTTGTGCCTTGTGCCAGCATCAGGCCGGCCCGTTCGGCGCGGCTTTCCTGGAGGATGTCCCGGAAACTTGTGTGCTCTTCGCTCAGGCGGCGGCGCAAGGTTGCAACGCTCACGTCCAGATGCCGGGCGACAGCTTGCTGGGTTTCGTGTCCATCCGAAATCAGGTCGGCTGTGCGTACTGAATAGCTTCGCGAGTCGGAAGAAGGCGCGATGGCTTCAAGATGGCGGATGACGCGCGCGAAAATCCCGTCAGCGGTCAGATCGACTTCCGGGGTGGCGGGAATGGTCTCGCAGGCTATGTCGATATCGTAGATCAGTTCATAGGCTGCATGACCGTAGCCGATGGGCACCTGCCAAAATTGCAGCTGGCCATTGCCGTCATCATTCCGGTTCCTGAGCAGGCTCACCCGTTTGAGCGCCCGGCCTGCGGCGCCGCCGGTCAGGCTGTCGAGCAGGGCATGAGTCTTGATCAGCAAGGCGTCGCCGACGAAATGCGTCAACGCACGGTCATCGCGAAAGCGATAGGGGAAGGTTGAATCGTCCACCACGAGCGCGAGCATGGAATCGGTCTGGCGGACATAGTTGTAGCGCCCGCCATGCATCATGTTGAAATGCGAAGCGAGGCTCCGGATTGCGTCTTGCAGGGTCGAGGCCGCCTGGATCTGCGTCACGACAAATGTGCCGGTCTGGTAGAGCAGCTTTCGTTCAGAAAGTTGCGCAGTCAGGTCGTCGAAGGACCGGGCGATCTCGCGTTGGATGCGATAATAGTCTACCAGATCAATCTGCGTGCCGGGTTGGCTTGTGCGTTTGCCCGGATCGATGCCCAGTCGATCCAGCAGGCCGTCAACGTCCACACCCGACGTTCCGGCCCATGACAGGATCGGTTCAATCTGGTGGAGTTCGAAACTCGCCCGGGTCAGTGACTGCGACATGCGGGTCTTATAGCAGGAATCTGTATCGAAAACGTATCCTGATTCAAAAGGATGTTTTCAAATATGGCGTTGCTGCAACAGGCCTAGCGGTAATAGGCGCACAGCGTGTCGACCAGCGCCCGGCCGATCCCGCCCGCACAACGATAATAGATCGTCTGCGCATCCCTGCGGCTTTCAACCAGACCGGCCGCACGCAGCTTTGCCAGGTGCTGGGATACAGCGGAATGCGATTGGCCGGTCATGTCGGCCAGCTGATGAACAGGGTGCTCGCCCTCATTCAGCGCGCACATGATCTTCAACCGCGTATCACTCGACATGGCCTTCAGCACTTCTGAGGCCTCGTGAATGCGCTCCGACATGAGGTCAAAGGCATCCTTCGTCTGGGGTTTGTGCTGGGCTTTCATCAGGATGTGCTCGTAGTGATTGTTGCGGGCGGCGTATCAGCCAATATGCGAATATAAGCATTAAGATGGTGCGAAACAGGGTCGCGTCTGCAAGAGACGGGCGGGAATACGCTGAAAATGCCCGCATGACGGGGCATTTTGCTGAACTTCAAATCTTGCCGGAATCCGTGCAAACCTTTATGCGCCCCCTATATGCGTTTCGGCGGCGCAATGGACCGCCCTTTATTGGAGACTGCATGTCGAAGGAAGAACTGATTGAATTCGAAGGCACAGTCGTGGAACTGCTGCCGAACGCGACGTTCCGCGTTAAACTCGAGAACGACCACGAAATCATTGCCCATACGGCTGGCAAGATGCGCAAGAACCGCATCCGCGTGCTGACCGGGGACAAGGTCATGGTTGAGATGACCCCTTACGACCTGACCAAGGGTCGTATCACCTACCGCTTCAAATAAGAGATATGGCGTCCTCAGGGCATGTTCCCCTGATCCTCGCCAGTGCGAGTCCCCGGCGGCGAGACCTGCTCGCCCAGATAGGGATTGTGCCGGACGCGATCTGCCCCACTGACATCGACGAATCCCGTCGCAAGGACGAATCTCCGCGTGCGCTGGCCGAAAGGCTGGCGCGGGAGAAGGCCATGGCCTGTCCGGAGGCTGGGTTTGTGCTGGCCGCGGATACCGTGGTTTCGCTGGGCCAGAGAAACCTCGAAAAAGCTGCCGATGCGGCAGAGGCCGAGGCCTTCCTGCGGCTTCTTTCAGGCCGGGCACACCAATGTCTTACCGGTATCGCCGTGAAAGCCCCCGATGGCCGCGTGAGCAGCCGTACCGTGCTTGCTCGGGTGAAGGTGAAGCGCCTGACAGATCAGGAAATCGCTGCCTATATTGCCAGCGGCGAATGGCAGGGCAAGGCGGGCGGCTATGGCATTCAAGGCATGGCCGGCCCCTTCATCACCCATATCAGCGGCAGCTACACCGCGATTGTCGGCCTGCCGCTATACGAGACAAAATCCCTGCTGGAAGGCATGGGCTGGCGCGTGAAGGCCTAGGCTTTCTCCCAGGCCGTTATGGCCAGAAGGCTCAGCGCGACCACGCCGCCTACCATGAGCCATATCGGATCGGCCGTCGCGAGAAGGCTGGCATCCTGCTGGGCATCGGTAACAGTCTGGGTGACCAGCGTATCCAGCCCGCTCCAACCTGTCAGCAAGCCCGGTAACTGCACGGCCGCCACGCCAGCACCCACCATACCGACAGCGCCCAGCACCAGTTTGCGAAAGAGGGATTTTCGGCGAATGCCGCCCATCACGTCATTCACGAACGGGGCCGGATCCAGCGCGCGGTCTTCCGCCGTGAAGAGATCGGTCAGGTCTGAATAGGTTTCCTGGTCACGCATCATCGTACTCCATCACGCCACATGGCTGCTTTCAAGGTGTTTGCGGAGCGCGGCCACGCCGCGCGTTACATGGGATTTTATCGTGCCAAGCGGCCAGCCGGTGGCCTCCGCCGCTTCGCGATGGGACAGGCCTGAGGCGACGCACAGCACCACGCAGACCCGCTGGGCTTCAGACAAGGTGTCCAGCGCCCGGTTGAGGTCCATCTGGTCACCGACCTGATCGGACTGGGTGCGCTCGAACGGAATGATCTCTGCCGTTTCGTCAAACTCTATCTCGATCTTCTGCTTTCGGCGGGATTGCAGATATTCGCGCCAGCAGATCGTGCAGATCCAGGCCGAGAAGGTTCCGCCGGCATAGGAACCAATCTTCTGCCAGGCCTTCAGGAACGTCGCTTGCGCGATGTCATCCCCGTCGCTGGCCGAGCCGGTCAGGCGCCTCGCCATGCCGCGTATGCGGGCCTGATGGCGGCGCACGAGTTCGGCAAAGTCTGCCTCATGACCTCGTGCGGCGCTTGCGGCCAGGTCCGGATCGCTGCGCATGTCGCGCCCTCCCTTGGCAACCAGCCTCAGCTCAACCCTGTTGCCCACGACGACTCGCCGCCCAGAGACCAAGATAGGCCAGACCGATGAAGACAGGGAAGGATGCGACGCCGATCATGGGTTTGACGGCTTCACCTTCTTCCATGCCAACCATCACACCGAGAAAGCCGAAGGCCACTCCGACGGCAAGGAACAGGACGCCCCGGCGCAAATCGGCGCGGACCGGATCGGTGATCAGGGCGAGTTTTTCCATCGTCTCGCCGGTCAGGTCCTGGCCCTTGTCGACCGCATGCCGCACCGTTTCATGCAGGGTCAGGCGTTTCTTGAAATTGTAGTGACTAACCAACCAGACAATCCCGGCAATGGCACCAAAAAAGACTACGGGGACAACAATATCTTCGCTCATTTCAAAAGCTCCTTCAGGCTTGTTCCGGGGCGTCGTGTTCGGCGCCTTTGTAGGGTAGATGCCGGCAGAGGCGTGTTTGGATGCAGCGCACCTGACTTTTTCTTTGTGTCGCCTGTGCTTGCCGATGGCGGGCCCGACCGCTAATCGCGGGGCAATGGTAAAGCTGAGATCGAAAAAGAATCGCAAGCCGCATATAGCGCCGGACCTGTCGACGACGCAGGGTCGTGCCCGCGCGCGCCGGGAACTGGTCTGGGGAGACCACGGGTTTCTGCGGGCAGCGTTCTCGAACCTGCACCAGATTTCGCCGGAGATATGGCGCGCCAACCAGCCCTCGCCCAAGAAGGTGGTTGAATATGCCGAGACGCTCGGCATTCGCACCATCCTGAACCTGCGCGGGGAAAGCACCAAGGGCTATTACCTTCTGGAGAAGGAGGCCTGCGAAAAAGCGGGAATCACGCTTGTCGATTTCCAGGTCTTCTCCCGCGACACACCGACGAAAGAGGCATTGTTCGCAGCGAAAGACTTGTTCGAATCGATCGAATACCCGGCGCTCATGCATTGCAAGTCGGGCGCAGATCGGGCGGGGCTGATGTCCGTGCTCTACAAGCTGTTGCGGGAAAAGGTTCCGTTCGAGCAAGCGGTGGAGCAGCTGTCGCTGAAATACCTTCACGTCAAACATGGCAAGACCGGCATGCTGGACGCGTTTTTCCAAGCCTATGCCGATTACAATGCCGGGCGCGCGCCTGAAGACTGGAAACCTTTTCTCGACTGGGTTTCAGACGACTATGACCGGATGGAAGTGAAGGAAAGTTTCCTGCGCGAGTTCGGAAAAGGCATCCAGGTCGACAAGATCCTGCAACGGGAATAGTTGCTTTCCTGTTAGTTAATTTCGTGCTTGGCTGAGCCGAACAGATACCGGAGCTGCCAGAATGCGCGTCCTGATCCTGACCGGCCTTTGCTTGGCCATGCTTGCCGCCTGCAGCCAGAAATCCGACCGTGAAATGTTGACCGAGGCCTGCATCGCCGATGGTGAAGGTCCGGAGACCTGCGCGTGTATCACGGGCGCCATGGAAGAAAAGCTGAGTCCGGACCTGTTTCGGCGCACAGCCGCTGCGATCGGCCGCGAGAAGCGCGACGTCGAGGATTTCGTGGAATCCCTGACCATGGCTGACCAGCTCGAATTTGCATCTTCGCTGACCGCAATGATTTCGTGCGAACTGGCGGTGGCAGACGATGAATAATCAGGGCCTGTCGCAAAATCGACGTCGCCCGGTCATGGGAAGTTCGCTTCTCGCGTGTAATTGGGCGACGGGTGGCACCAATCTGCATAGAATTAGTTTGGAATATAGGAAGGGGATCTCATGAAGTTCTTTATTATCAATAGCTTCCGCACGATGGTCTATGTCGCATATATTGCGATCATCGTGGGGGGCATCGCGCTTGGCCTTTACAATCGGGGTGAATTTACGGGCGAGTTGCTTGGTCTGACCGATACGATTGCTCAAGTGGCCGACTTTGCGGTGTTCACAGTGGGCGGATGGATCGCGGCCAGCCTCGTCTGCGGCCTGATCGTGACATTGCTGGATATTCGCGATGACATAAACGACCGCTTGCCTGATGCGCGTCGCGACGACTGAGCGACTCAATCAGAATCACGATTGAATAAGAACAGGCCATCGATTCGCGTCGGTGGCCTTTTTCAAATGGGGAGGAAACCACAATGACATCACTTGAAGTGGCCGGCGTATATGTCGCCGTGAACATGCTGCTCTTGATCTATCTGGCGTTCCGGGTCGTGTCCGTGCGGCAGTCGGCCAAAGTCTCGGTCGGGACCGGTGGCAATGAGATGCTGGAATTGCGTACGCGTGTGCACGGCAATGCCACGGAATACATCCCGTCCATGCTGGTCGGCCTTGTCATTTTGGCACTGATGGGACTGCCGGCCTGGGCCATCCATGTTGCAGGCGGCGTCTTCACGCTCGGGCGATTGATGCATGTCATCGGGCTTGGCGGGACAATCATGGCCATGCGGGCCGGAGGCATCCTGCTCAGCTGGATTGCAATGGTGCTGACGGCGCTGGCGATCCTGTACCACGCCTTCGCCTGATTTGCGCAGTTGCGCGAGGCGAGCGCAGCGTCCATCTAGCCAGAATGGCTGATTTCAAGATACCGCCGGCCGAATTGCTTGCCGGACTACTGGACCATTGCCGAAAGGAAGGTGCAGACGCTGCCGACGCCCGGATTGGCGAGAGCGAAGGCGTAAGCGTTTCCGTCCGCGACGGCGCGCTGGAGAGCATTGAACGTGAAGAGGGGCGCTCGGTCGCCCTCCGCTGCCTGTATGGCAAGCGACAGGCGCACGTATCCGGCGCGGATTTGTCGCCGGAAGGGCTGAAGGCGCTCGCGGAACGCTGCGTGGCGATGGCGCGCGCTGTGCCCGAAGACAAATATTGCGGCCTGCCGGATGCGGACAAGCTGGCGACAGGCGATCTCGACATGGATCTGACCGGCGAACCGGAAATCTCCGCCGACATCCTGGAATCCGAAGCGCGGACAGCCGAAGCAGCCGCCTTGGGCATTGAAGGCATCAAGACGGTCGCCGGGTGTGGCGCATCCTGGAACCGTTCCTCGCGCTGGGTTGCGGCCAGCAATGGCTTTTCCGCCTTCAAGACAGGCACGTCGACCAGCCTTGGCCTTGCTGCGGTGGCAGAGCGCGATGGCCATATGGAGCGGGACTATGACAGCTGGTCAGTCCGCTTCAAGAAAGACCGCCCGACAGCTGCCGAGATCGGAATCACGGCAGGTGAGCGCACGATCTCGCGCCTTGGCTCACGCAAGCTGAACACGCAGAAGGCCGCTGTCCTGTATGATCGGCGGGTCTCTGCGGGTCTCATAGGGGCATTCCTGGGGGCGATTTCCGGCCCGTCAGTTGCGCGCGGTGTCAGCTTCCTGAAAGACCGGATGGGCGAGCTGGTCTTCGCGGATGGTATCCACATCATTGACGATCCATTCCGCCCGATGGGCATGGGTTCGCGCAGCCATGATGGTGAAGGCCTGCCGGTGCAGGAAACTCACCTGATCGATAATGGCCGACTGACCAGTTGGCTGCTGAATTCCTCTTCGGCGCGCCAGCTGGGTATGGAGCCGAACGGCTTTTCCGCGCTCGGCTTTGGCGATCCTCCCGGCGTGACCACGTCGAACCTCTACCTGAAGGCCGGAGACAAGACCCCCGGCGAACTGGTCAAGGGGGCGGGCAAGGGCCTTTTGGTAACCGACATGTTCGGGCCGTCCATCAATCCGAACAATGGCGACTATTCGGTCGGCGTGTCGGGCTTCTGGTTCGAGGATGGCGAGATTGCCTATCCGGTGTCCGAAGTCACCATCGCGGGCGACTTGCCCTCCATGTTTGCACGCCTCATCCCGGCCTCGGACCTTGAGTTCCGGGGAACGCGGGACGCACCGAGCATTCTCATCGAGGATATGAGTCTTGCGGGTAGCTGACCGCACCCTGTTTGAAGACATGAAAATCCTGCGTGAGCTCGCGCAGGAAGCCGGGAAATTGGCGCAGTCCTTCATGCTCGGCGGCCAAACGGCAGAGACCTGGCACAAGAGCGGCGGCAGTCCGGTGACCGAAGCCGATATGGCCGTGAACCAGCTCTGCTCGGATCGACTGACACGCTTCCGTCCGGAATATGGTTGGCTGTCCGAAGAGACGCTCGACGATCCCCATGCGCGCCAAAAGGATCGCTGCTGGGTCGTGGACCCGATTGACGGCACCCGTGCCTATATTCGCGGTGATCCGCATTGGTGCATCGGGCTTGCCATTGTGGAAGAGGGCATCTCGGTGGGTGGGGTGCTGTATGCGCCGGAACTGGACGAATTCTACGAGGCGCATCGCGGGCAGGGGGCGTTTCTGAACGGCGCCGCCATCCGGGTCAGTGAGTGCGCCGCCGAGGCAGGTTGCCGCCTGATTGCGGCGGAGACAATGCTGGAGCACCCAGGCTGGCCGGAGCCTTGGCCGCCCGTTACCGTCGCCCGGCCGAAGCCCAACTCCACCCTGTTGCGGATGGCCTTCGTGGCGGCAGGAAAATGGGATGCAACGCTCGTTCTGGGTCAGAAGGCGGACTGGGATCTGGCTGCGGGCACGATCCTCATCGAGGAAGCGGGTGGTGTTGCCACGACACATCGCGGCGAAAAACTCATATTCAACCGGGCAGTACCTGCACAAAGGAGCGTTATTGCTTCTGGAAACGCCCTGCATCCTCTGTTAGTGCGCAGGTCAGAATTTGTGGATATACCTGACCCACAGGAAAGGGCGCCGAAAATGGTGCCTCCAGCGACTACGGAGCCAGCCAAAATGGGCGATACTACCCGCGAGACCAAACAACTTCTCCACATCGTATTCGGCGGCGAGCTGAAGGATGTGACCGAAGTGGAATTCGAAGACCTGTCCAAGGTCGACTTTGTCGGGGCTTTCCCGAACTACAAGGAAGCCTACGACGCCTGGAAGAATGCTGCCCAGCGTACGGTCGACAATGCCGAAACGCGCTATTTCATCCTGCACGCTCACAAGCTGCTGGACCCGGAAACGGGAGACCACCATCACGTCTGAGGTGGTGACAGCTAAGGCCCCCAAGCAGAAGGGGAGCCTGAGGCGCCTGTTTGCAGCCTATTTCCGCCAGCATATCGGCTGGTTCGCCGCCGGCACGCTCATGGCCCTGCTGACCTCGCTCAGCGCCATGGGCTATTCGCTGGTGCTGAAGATGCTTGGCGATCGGCTGCAGGCGAGTTTCGGGGATGAGGCGCAGGTGCCCGTGTCCGGCCCTGACTGGATCTGGTGGATCGGCGGCGCAATCGTGGCCCTGTCCTGTGCGCGGGCGCTCTCGCTCTACCTGATGACCCTGTTCAACAATACCGGCGTCCAGCGCGGGTTGGTGTCGGTGCAATCGAGCCAGTTCGATTCCCTGACCGATGGTGACTATGCGCGTGTGGCGGCGGATGCGTCCGGCGACTTTGTCTCGCGCTTCATCAATGATGTGAACGCGATCCGCGATGCGGCGCTGCGCTTTGCCAACAATTTCACTAAAAGCACAATCACCGTGATCGGCATGTTCGGTGTGATGCTGGTCATCGACTGGCAGCTGACCCTGCTGTTGCTGGTCGCCTATCCGATTGCGTTCGGGCCGGTCATCGGCCTCGGCAACCGCATTCGCAAACGCTCCAAACAGGCCCAGAAGCAGGTCGGGCAGGTGACATCGCTCCTGTCGGAAGGCTTCCAATCGGCGCGGGTGGTGAAGGCTTACGGGCTTGAGCCGTACCAAAAGTCGCGCGCGCGGCAGGGCTTTGTGGAGCGCTCCAAATTGTTCCTGAAAGTGCTGACGGACCGGGCGGCGGTAGACCCGATTCTTGAAGTCGCGGGTGGCGCTGCATTGGCCGGGATTCTCGGCTTTGCGGCCTGGCGTATGTCGCAGGGGGCGATGACCCTTGGCGACCTGCTCGGCTTCATTGCCGCGCTGGGCATCGTCTCGCCGGAACTGCGCGCACTCGGCACACTGAATGCTGTGGCGCAGGAAGGCGGCGCAGCAGCTGATCGCGTGTTCGAGATTGTCGACGCGACGACTCATATTGCGGATGCGCCAGATGCTGAGCGCTTGAACCGGGTCAACGGACATGTGGTGTTTGATGGGGTCAGCTTTGCCTATCCGGATGGCACGCGGGCATTGAACGGATTGTCCTTTGTTGCGGCGCCGGGCGAAACGGTGGCGATTGTCGGACCGTCGGGCGCGGGCAAGTCGACTGTCTTCAACCTGCTCATGCGCCTCTATGATGCCGAGTCCGGCGCGGTAAGCGTGGATGGCAAGAATGTGCGCGGCGTTGTGGGCGATACGCTCCGGGCCAATATCGGGCTGGTGGCGCAGGATTCGGCGCTGTTCGACGATACGGTCCAGAACAATATTGCGCTCGGGCGTCTTGGCGCGACCAATGCAGAGATCGAGGCGGCGGCCAAGGCGGCCAATGCGCATGACTTCATTACTGCCATGCCGGACGGCTACCAGTCGCCGGCGGGTGAGATGGGCCGCAACCTTTCCGGCGGCCAACGCCAGCGCGTGGCCCTGGCGCGGGCGATCCTGCGCGGTGCGCCGATCCTGTTGCTGGACGAGGCGACATCGGCCCTCGACGCCGAGAGCGAAGCAAAAGTGCAGGCGGCCCTTGCGGAATTCTCCAAGGGCCGCACCACGCTGATTATTGCGCATCGCCTTTCTACAGTTCGCGCGGCCGACCGCATCATTGTGATGGAAGACGGCCGCGCGGTGGAGGAAGGCACGCATGACGCGCTGATGGCCTCCAGTGGCGCCTATAAGCGCCTGGTCGAGCTCCAGCTGAGCTAGCCGGCCACCCCGGCTGGTATCTTGCGCGTCAGATTGATGTTCGTGCGAAACAGATTGTCGGGGTCGGTTGCTTCCTTGATGCGTACAAGCCGGTCAAGATTTTCCCCAAAGGCGTCTTCCAGATTATTGGCTTCGTCCCCCTCGGGAATGAAGTTTACGTAGCGCGTACCCATGGCGTGCGGCTCCAATGCCTGGAACAGTTTCCGCGCCCATTGAACACATTTTCCGTCATCGGCCGGGTCTTGCCAGCGCGTATGGACGTTGACCACAAAATGGGACTGACGGTTTGGCCAAGCCGTGGCATCCGCCGGAATGCGCGTCGCAGCGCCACCGACATGCCCGAAGAAAATCTCGCATTCATCCGAAGGCAGATTGTTGACCGCTTCATGTATAATGTCGATGGCGGCGTCACTGAAGGCGGCGACATCATGGCTTTTCCAGTAATTGCGTGCGCCTTCGGTGAGCAGCGGATCGAAACTGGTTTGCCAGTCGGCGAACGGCATCGGGCCAAAATGAGTTGCAATCGGATTTCCGATGGAGCGCACGCCCAATGTGGCGGCCTCTGCAGCGTTCAGATCACCGATAAAGCAGAAAGGAACCACCATGACCTCGCGGCCATGCCATTCCTCAGGTATGAAGGGCAGGGGCGGGGCCTTGCGCGAAACGGCCCAGCAGGTCAGTTCGTCCGGCGCGTCTGCAACGAGCGCCTGAAGTGCGCGGGTCACATCTGGAAAATCTGCAATCGGATGGACCAGCATGCCTGCAAACACTTCCGGGCCAACGGGGTGCAGGTCGAATGTGAATTCGGTGACGACACCGAAATTCCCACCACCACCCTGAAGGGCCCAGAATATATCGGAATTTTCAGTCTTGCTTGCAGTGATGATCGAGCCGGAAGCGGTCACGAGCCGTACGGATTTCAGGCAGTCCACCGTCAGTCCATACTTCCGCGTCACCCAGCCAAATCCGCCCCCCAGCGCCAGCCCGGCTATTCCTGTTGTTGAATTGATGCCCGTTGGCACGACCAGTCCGAATTCCTGTGTGGCCCGGTCGACATCGCCGAGAGACGCGCCGGGCTGAACCCGCGCCGTCCGGGCCTCCGGATCGACAGTGACCGATTTCATGTCCTGCATGTCGAGCACGAGCCCGTCATCGCAAAGCGCCATGCCAGCGATGTTGTGTCCGCCAGAGCGCAGCGACATGAGCAAGCCATTGGTGGAAGCGAAGCTTACCGCAGCGGCGATGCCAGCTTCGTCCCTGGTGACCAGGACGGCGGCCGGCCGTTTGTCGATCATGCCGTTCCAGATGGCGCGGCGCGCGTCATAGTCATCGGCCTCCGGCGTGATGATCCGGCATCCGGTCGACTGTTGAAGTTCGTTTGCGGAATAGCTTTGCGTGCTCCCGCCCAGTGTATTGATTACAACATTGGTCATTGCGTTTCTCCGTCCCCCATAAGCACGACAATCGCGCTGTTCGTGGGAGGATATTTGCATTGTTGCCCTAAATACGTAATTCTCCTGCATCCGGAAAAAATGCTCATTCATCCAGAGTGTGGCTCGGATCGAGACCGTTTCGGTCTCAGGGGGACGCGTATAGATGTATTATCGCAGGTTTTGAGTGCCGTTCGATTTGAAGCGGCCTTTTATTTCAAGGTCAATGCGTCGGCGCCCTGGGTAACGACCAACCCGTCAATGGACGAGATCGGCTCCATCGTGATGCCGCATGTTCAGCATGTGATTCCGTTTCACGTGATGATTGATGGCGATGCGTGGGCGTGGTCAGCCGCAGGCGATACCGAACCGCAGACCCTGCGGTCTGGCGAGATCATGATCTTGCCTCAGGGGGCAGAGCATTTCATCGCATCCGATCAGAAGCCGAACATGATCCCAAAGGTTGACGTGGAGCCGTATCGGGATGCGGCCAAGCGCGTGACGCCCTATAATCACGTCCAGATTGGCGGAGACGGCACGCCCGCAACGTTTGTTTGCGGATATTTCGGCTGTGATGCCCGGCCATTCAATCCGCTGCTGAGCGCCTTGCCAGGGATGATGATCGTGCGGCCCACCGACAGTACATGGGCGTTGATGCAGAATTTGATCGTCTCGGCGCTGGACGAGGATGAGCGTCCGGAAGCCGGCAGCCAGACGGTTCTGGCCAAGTTGAGCGAGCTGATGTTCGTTCAGACGCTGCGCCACTATATCGAGACCTTGAGTGAAGATTCGGTTGGCTGGATTTCGGGCCTGCGGGATGAGCGGGTGGGCGCGGTACTGCGCCTGATCCATACACGTCCCGCTGAGCCGTGGACGCTGGACAAGCTGGCCAAGGAAGCGGGCATGTCGCGTTCGGCTCTGGCTGACCGGTTCGCGGCATATACGGGCGAGCCGCCATCCCGTTACCTGACGCGCTGGCGGATGCAACTGGCTTCCAGCCTGCTGTCAAACAGCAGCGTGTCGATCGCGGAAGCGGCAGAAACTGTGGGCTACAGTTCCGAGGCAGCTTTCAAACGGGCATTCAAGAAACATGTCGGAGAGACGCCGGGTCGGGCACGCCGCGCCAGTCCGCCCGCAATTGGACAAGCCTGAGCGACGCCTGTGAGGGCGCTGGGTGGGCTGATGAGTTTTCCGGGGGAAGGGTTGCGGTCAGGTGTCCGGAGCGGGCACAGCGGCCGCAT